>DATKFF010000730.1:0-2255 GCA_035511595.1 Solirubrobacteraceae bacterium
AGGGCAGCCCTCAACTTCGCCGATGCCGCTCGCCGCGCGGGCGTCGCGCAGATCGTTTACCTCGGCGGCCTCGGCCACGACCGGGACCTGTCGGCGCACCTCGCAAGCCGGCAAGAGGTCGGCAGGCTGCTGCGGAGCAGCGGCGTGCCGACGCTCGAGCTGCGCGCCTCGATCGTCATCGGCCCCGGCAGCGCCTCGTTCGAGACCGTGCGGGCGCTCGTGGAGCGGGTGCCGCTGATCGTTGCTCCGAAGGCACTCGACACGCTCGCGCAGCCGATCGCGATCGACGACCTGCTCCGTTACCTGATGGCGGCGATATCGCTCGAGCAGCCGGCCGACGGGGTCTATGAGATCGGCGGCGCGGACCGCGTCAGCTATGCAGACCTGATGCGAGAGTACGCGCGGCAGCGGGGGTTGAGGAGACCACTGTTCACCACGGAGCTGGTGACGCCGCGGATCTCGCGACGGCTGGTGGGAGCGCTCGCACCGGCGCACGGACCGGTGGCGGCGGAGATGGTCGAGAGCCTTCGCAACGAGACGGTCGTCGACGGCCGTCAGGCGGCGGAGAGCTTTGGAGTCGATGCGAGCGGTGTCTCGGCCGCGATCAAGCGTGCGTTGAGCCGCGAGGACCTCGACTTCTCAGAGCGGCACTGGACCGACGCGCTCGCAGGCGCAGAGGCGCCCGTGCACTGGGGCGGTGTCGCGGCCGGCAGCAGACGGGTCTCCTCAGCCGCGATCCACGTCGAGCGCCGGCCGGATGAGGCGTTCGCGCCGATCCAGCGAATCGGCGGGGACGCCGGGTGGTACGCGACGAACTGGTTCTGGAGGGTGCGGGGATGGCTCGACAGGATCCGCGGGGGCGTCGGGCTGAGGCGCGGCCGTCGCGATCCGCTGAACCTCTGCGTCGGCGACCAGGTGGACTTCTGGCGGGTCGAGCGCATCGAGCCGGGCCGGCGCCTGCTGCTCGCCGCGGAGATGAACGTCCCGGGTCGGCTGTGGCTGCAGTTCGAGGTCTCCGAGGAGAACGGCTGCTCCACGCTCCGCCAGACCACGGTGTTCGATCCGTTCGGGCTTGCCGGGCTGGCCTACTGGTACCTGCTCTACCCGGTGCACCAACGGGTCTTCAGACGGCTGCTGAGAGGCATCGAAAAGCGGCTGAACGAGAACCGCCAGCCGTTCGGCCCCTTGCCGCTCGAGGCGGGTGCGGAGACGCGAGCGTGACCGGCGGCGTGAGGTGTCGCTCGATCCGCTCGTGCAGCCGCTACGAGCTGATGTACGTCCTCGAAACGGCGGACGAGACACGCGACGCCCCTCACGCGGGGACGCGCTCTTCGGCCGGACGGCTCTGCCGGATCCCTCTGATTTGGCCCTCAGCCGAGGAGAGCGAGCTACGGCTGCGACTGCTCGCCGGGTTTCCCGCCGTCCTGGAGGTGCGCGCGAGCTCCTGGTCGGGGGCGCTGATCGTGATCTGCATCGGCCCAGAGGCTGTCGACGACTGGATCGACGCCGTCAAGGACCTGCTCGAAGAGGCCCCGGCGTCGATCGAGCGAACGCGCCATCGAAGACCGCCGGGGCCCGTACACGAGTCGTAGTGGTTCCTCCGAGACGCCGGAGGCCGGCGCCCGGCTCGTGCCCGCCCGCTACCTCTTCGCTTTCTTCATCGGAGCCAGCGAGTTGCCGGGCGCGATTTCCGAGCAGTTCTGGGGCGCCGCCAGACCCGCGAATCGTTCGGTCAGCCACGCCTCCATTTCGGGCAGCCACGGCCCCGCGCCCTCGATGTGCCCGAGATGCTGGTATTCGGTGTACTTCAGCGTCACGCCCCGGCTGCACCATTCGCGCGCGAGGCTGCGCACGTCCCCGGCGATCATCACGCCGTCGCCTGGGCCGATCCCGGGCTTGGTCCCGGGCGTGCCTTCGAATTCTTCGCCGCCGTTGCCCTGGCCGATCAGGAACGGAACCGTCGGCGTCCCGCCGCGCGTGACGATCAGCTTGTTCGCCGTGCGGACGAACACGGGGATCGATTCGGGCGTCGGGTATTCCGGCTTGACGACTTCAGACCAGGTCACGCCGGGCGTCGAGGTCTCGTTCGTGATCGACTTGTCCTGGTCGGATTCGAGCAGTTCCTTGCCGTATTCGGTGAGGTACGGGCCCAGATCCAAGTGGTAGGCGCGAGTGAGACCGTCGAGCGACATCGGGATGATCGAGGCCCAGGTGCTGCTGCCTTCGACGTATTTCAGGTTGTGCGCGGGGTCGAC
>DATKFF010000731.1:0-4820 GCA_035511595.1 Solirubrobacteraceae bacterium
TGGGCCGGGTGGGACGCTCAGGAAGGCGAAGAACCCGTTGAGTTCGTCCGGCTGAGCTGGTCCGAAGTCCCGCCACCACGTGAGCAGCTCGGCCGCATCGTCGAGGTCATAGAACACCGGGCCTGCCATCACGTTCGCCACTGGGTGGCAGCGGAACTTGAATGACGTGACGATTCCGAAGTTGCCGCCGCCACCGCGCAGCGCCCAGAACAAATCCTCGTTCTGCTCGGCGGTGGCGGTGAGGAATGTGCCGTTGGGGAGCACGACGTCCGCCGCGAGCAGGTTGTCGATCGTCAGTCCACAGCGGCGGGTCAGGTGCCCGAGTCCTCCGCCGAGGGTGAGGCCGCCGATCCCGGTGGTGGAGATGATGCCGGCGGGGACCGCCAACCCGAACGCGTGGGTGGCATGATCGAGCGCGCCGAGCTCCGCGCCTGCCTGCACGCGCACCGTCTTGGTGTGCGGGTCGACGATCACGCCGTGCATCGGGGACAGGTCGATCACGAGTCCCTCATCGACGCTGCCAAGCCCCGCGCCGTTGTGCGCGCCGCTGCGAACAGCTACCTGTAGTTCTTGCTCGGCCGCGTAGCGGACAGCCGCGATCACGTCCGCGACGTCGGCACAGCGCACGATCGCGGCCGGCCGCTTGTCGATCATCCCGTTGTACAGCTTCCGCGCCTCGTCGTAGTCGGGCGCATCTCGGCCGATGTAGGTGCCGCGCAGCTGCTGCTGCAGGTCGGCTAGGCCAGGTGGTGATGTCTGCTCTACGGTTGCCATGCTTGCTCCCTGTTCGGTGGTTGTCGCGTCGATGCGTGGGTGATATTCGACGGACTGTCGTTACTGCGGCGTGTCGGCGTGAAAGCCCGAGGCCGACAATCAAGTCGTCGCGAGCCGCGTGATGCCGAGGGGCGAACGGGCGAGGGATCGAGAACCTGACCGGACGGGGATGGTGGACTTCAGCGTCCAAGCGGTGGCGCTCGGGCTCGCGGCGTAGGTCACTGATGCGCTCCTAGGCGGCGATATACGTGAGAGGGGTGACGGTCATGGTCTCCTCCAGATCGTTTGCGTTGGACCTGCCGCCAAACTACGTTTAAGCACCCTCGCCATGCATCGGGCAGATGCCCAATCCTGCGCCTTAAGTTCGCAGCCGGCGTGGGCGTTACTCGGCGTGGGGGGCGCGCGTCAGCCCCAGCCGGTGAGCCGCGGCGCCCGCCTCGGCGCGGTTCGTGACGCCGAGCTTGGTCAGTATGTGAGAGACGTGGGCGCTCGCCGTCTTCGCGGTGATGAACAGCTGCTCACCGATCTGGCGGTTGGTCCGCCCCTCGGCGATCAGCCGAAGGACCTCGAGCTCGCGGTCGGTGAGTCCGAGCTCACTGGCGGCGCCGGCGTTCGAGCCCGACGCCGACTCAAGCGCGATTCCTGTCCGTCGCGCCAAGGCCTCCACCTCCCGCCGGAACGGCCTCGCCCCGACGTTGCTGGCAACCTCGAACGCCGCCCGCAGCGGCAAGGCGATCTCCGCCGTGCGGCCACCGGATAGCGCGACGGCCTCGGCGGCGCGGAAGTCGGCATAAGCGGCCCGTAGGGCTTCGCTCAGGGCCCTAAATTGGCTGGCCGCAACCCGCCACGCTTCCGGGTCGTGCTCGCCGCGAAGCCTGGCCAGCTCGGCTGCGGCGAGCGCTCGGAACGCGAGCGCTTCTGGCGGCGACCCATCGCCGCGCGCGCGGCCGAGCACCCGGTCGAACTCGCCGACCGCCGCCGCAGCGACCCCGGCGGCGTGCGCTGCCCCGTGGCCGCCACCGGGCAGGGTTGCCCGCTCGGCGAGATCGGCCGCGACTCTGGCCGCCACCCAGAACAGCTCCGCGTTGTAGATCAGGTCCCCCTCCGATCCCTCCACCCGGCCAAGCCCCTCTGACAGGCGCTCGCGGGCGAGATCGAATTCGCCGCGCTGCACGTGCAGCATCACGCGCCATGCACTCGCCGGACCGATGAGCTGGAAGCCACCCGACCGTTGCATCAGCTCCCAGGCACGCTCCAGCAGCTGCTCGGCCATGTCGAATTCCCCCCGCTCGGCGGCGAGATGCCCGGCAATGTTCTCCAGCCCGGCCACGTTGAACAGGTTCGTCGCACCATCCAGCGCTGCCCGGATCATGAGCTCGGCGTCCTGCAGCCGGCCCATCCGCAGCAGCCGCCAACCCGCCTGCATCCGCAGCTGATCCCCGGCGGCGTGGCTCATCCCGAGCCGCTCCGCCGCAGAGATCCCGTCCATCCCGAGCGCGAGCGCCTCATCGATCCGTCCCGTGTTGTCGATCGCTTGGCTCCCGTTTACGTAGCCGCGGACTATGTCCTCGGCCGAGCCGATCTCCTTCGCGATCCGTAGACCCTCCCGACCGGCGGCGACCGCTCGTTCGAACTCTCCGAGGTCCGCGTAGACGAGCGTCAGAGTGCTGAGTAGCCTTGCCTTCAGCGTGGGGTCGCCAAGCAGCTCGACCAGGGGCAGCGCTTCCTCCAGCGGCGCCCGGGCCTCAGACGCGCGATCGTTGACCATCAGCACCCGCCCCTCACCCACGAGCGCTTCGGCGTACTCCAGCGAGGGCGGCTCGGGCGGCACAAGCCGCCGGGCGGCGGCGAGGTGCTCGATCGCGTCGGCCCCACGTCCGGCGTAGTGCAACGCACGCCCTATCGTCATCTCCGTAGTCGCGGCCCGCAGCGGCTCGGCGTCCTCATCCACTTCCGCGCGGGCCCGCTCGGCAAGCACGACGGCGCGCTCGGCCTCGCCTGCCCAACCGGCCAGCCGCGACCCGCGCAGCAGCAGGTCGACCCGGTCCGTTCCCGATGCCTCTTCGGGGGCGTCAACCTGGTCCCACAGCTCGAGCGCGCGGTCCACGTGCCCGAGCGCCTCGCCATAGGCGTGCATCCGCTCGGCCTCATCGGCCGCCGGGAGCGAGGCCGTCAACGCGGCGCGTCTCTCGCCGGCCGCGAGCCAATGGTGGGCCAGCTCGGCCGCCGCGGAGGGCCCCGCGTATTCCCGATGCATTCCAAGCGTCTCCGCGATCGCGCGGTGCAGCCGCACCCTTTCAGCCGGCAGCGCATCCTCGTAGATCGCCTCGCGCAGCAGCGCATGGCGGAACGCGCACTTCATCCCGCCCGCGCTGGGCACCAGCACGTGATTGTCGGACGCCTGCCGCAGTCCGTCAAGCAGAGCCGGCTCGTCGAGGCCGACCAAGTGCGCGAGCAGGCGATGATCGACCGACCGCCCCGCGATCGCTGCCGCCTGCAATACCTCTCGCGTCGCCGCCGACAGCCGCTCGACGCGCAGCAACAACGTGTCACGCAGAGACGCGGGCAGCTGCCCGCCGCCGTCCTGGGCACTCGCAAGCAGCTCCTCGGCGTAGAACGGGTTGCCTTCGCTTCGGCGGAAGATCCGCTCAATCACCCCGCCGTCGGGCACATGACCCGCGATCGCCTGCAGCTGCTCGGCAACCTCAGACCGCGTGAGCCCTTCGAGCTCCACACGCTGCCCTCGCCCGGACCGCTCCAACTCGACCAGGAACGGCCGCAGCGGGTGACCCCGGTGTAGCTCGTCGGGACGATAAGTGACCATCAAGGCAATCGCGTCCCGGCGCGCGTTGCGAACCAAGAATGCAAGCAGATCACGCGATGACTGATCGACCCAGTGCACATCCTCGACGATCAGCAGCACCGGCTGACGCTCGGCCAGACGAGCAAGAACCCGGTACACCCCCTCGAACAACTGCTCGCGGCTACCCACCGCGTCCTCGAGTGCGCCCGCCACCGGCCACAGCGCGGCCAGCGCCGACCGCAGCGGACCTCCCAACCCCTCCAACGCCGCCGCGTCCGCCATCACCCCGCGCAGCGCCGAAATGATCGGCGAGAACGCAAGCTCCCCCTCCGCTAACTCGACGCACTCCCCCACCAACACCAACGCGCCCGTCGCCCGGGCGCGCGTACCCAGCTCCGCCACCAGCCGGCTCTTGCCGATCCCCGCATCCCCAGCCACCAGCATCGCAGCGCCGCTCCCGGACCCCGCCCGTCTTAGAAGCTCCTCGAGCCCCTCTAGCTCGGCCACCCGGCCCACAAACCGCGGAGACGAAATGCGTCCAACCATCAGACGAGCCCCGCATCCACCGACTGAAGCACAGCGAACACGGCACCGCAGCGCACACCGCACATTGCCAGATCAGAATCCAACAATCGCTCTCCTATGGGGGAAAACTTTGTACACCAAGAACGGCCATCGGAACCAGTTTCGAGACCCTCAGGTCAGCGCACGGCATCTCGCGACCAACCCACCGGGAACGCTCTACGACTCGCCCCCACGTAGCCGTTGCTGTCGCTTCCGAGGACGCCCAATATCAACGCGTCTGTCGTCTCAAGGCTGCCCGACCCGGGGAGCCGATACCGCAGTGGGCTTGCGGCGAACCGAGTCCTCGCGACCGAGCTAGCCGACGCTGTCGCTGTGCTGGGCCAGCCGCCACGCGGCGGCGGCGCCGCACAAAGTTGCGAGAAGCACGAACCTGCGGAATAAGGGCGGCGCGCCCACGAGGAGACGCTCGCCTAGTCAGGCGCTCCGGCGTCGGAGCTCGTGCTGGTTGTGATCGGGCTCAACTCCAGAAGTCGTGTCGGGCAGCAACGCTCTGGTCCGCGACAGCTGCCCGATTTGTGCGGCGCGCACACCTGAAGCCCGTCACCGAGGCCGCGAACAGTGACTGCTCGCCGCTTCCCCTCTGGACGATTTCGGGCAGTCTGCTTTCGGCGTCGAGGAGCCCGCATCGGTACTTCCGGAGATCGTCCTGAGCGGCAAT
>DATKFF010000732.1:0-2449 GCA_035511595.1 Solirubrobacteraceae bacterium
GAGCGCACTTACCGCCATAGTCCTGGCCTCGCTGTTCATACTGACACTTAGAGTAGCCATCTGGCTGCGCTAATGTCGAGAAGAAGCCGACACAGGAGGACTGATGGGTGACGCATACATCGTCGGGGCAGTACGGACACCGATCGGAACGCGGAAGGGCGGCCTTGCCGCCGTCCACCCGGCCGATCTCGGCGCCCGCGTACTGACCGAACTCGTCCACCGCACGGACGTCGACCCGACCACCATCGACGACGTGATCATGGGATGCGTCAATGCGATGGGCCCTCAATCCGGATGCATCGCGCGGACCGCATGGCTCTCCGCGGGGCTACCCGAGTCGGTGCCTGGCGTGACGATCGATCGACAGTGCGGCTCGTCACAACAGGCGATTCACTTTGCCGCGCAGGCGGTGCTTTCCGGTACCGCCGATCTGGTGGTCGCGGCCGGCGTGGAGAACATGGCACTCGTCCCGATCAACGCCAATACTGTGATGCTCGATCATCTACAGGTATCGAAGTACGGCGCCGGTTGGGCCGCGCGCTACGGCGATCAGGAGATCTCGCAGTTCCGCGGCGCTCAGCTGATCGCGGAGCGCTGGGGATTCAGCCGGGCGGACCTGGAGCAATTCTCGCTCGCGAGCCACCAGCGCGCTCTCAACGCGATCGAGCAGGGTGTCTTCGCCGCCGAAACCGTCCCGCTCGAGGGCGTTACCACCGACGAGGGACCGCGTCACGACACGTCGCTGGAGCGGATGGCGGCGATGGAGCCCCTGCGGCCGGGCTGGCTGCTCACCGCAGCCGTCGCCAGCCAGCTCTCGATAGGCGCCGCAGCGCTGCTCGTTGCCTCAGGGGGCGCGGTCCGCACGCACCATCTAACCCCCATCGCGCGAGTGCACGCACTCGCTGCGGTCGGTGACGATCCGGTCTTGATGCTCACCGGCCCGATCCCCGCGACCCAGCGCGTCCTCTCCCGCGCCGGCCTCACTATCGACGACATCGACACCTTCGAGATCAACGAGGCGTTCGCGTCGGTCGTCCTGGCGTGGGCGAAAGAGACCGGCGCTCCGCTCGACCGGACCAACGTCAACGGCGGCGCAATCGCACTCGGCCATCCACTCGGCGCCACCGGCGCGGTCCTTGCGACCAAGCTGATCTACGAGCTGCACCGCACCGGCGGCCGGTACGGGCTGCAATCGATGTGCGAAGGCGGCGGCCAGGCGAACGCGACCATCTTCGAACGGATGTGATTCCGGGAGGGCTGATCGCGACCGCACGGGGCAGTCAGCTCACGGGTACCCGCGCACGATCCAGTCAGCCATGCAGACCGGCTTGCTCGAGCCGCGCAGCTCGAAGGTGTTGCGTGTGATGTATTCGACCCCGCCGCCAGGGACGGACCGGACCTCGTGCAGCTCGACGCCGAGTCGGAACTCTCCGCCCACCGGCAGCGAGGCCGGGAACCCGACCCGGTTCAGCCCGTAGTTCAGGCCGACCCCGAAGCCAGTCACCCCGTAGATCTCGATGCTCAGCTTCGGCAGCAGCGAGAGCGTGAAGCAGCCGTGGACAGTGGGGCTGCCGAACGGGCGTCGCCCAGCCCGTTCGACGTCGATGTGGACCCACTGCAGGTCACCGGTCAGTTCGGCGAAGCCATCTACATCGTGCTGCTGCAGCGCGAGCCACCGGCCGGTCCCGAGCGAGCGTCCGACGTGCGCCGGCAGATCCCGAGCATCGATCGTCAGCGTCACGCGCTAGGGAACAGCGAGCGCAGCTCGGCCGATTCGCTGACGTGCGCTTGGCGCGGCAGCAGTTTGGTCATCAGGAGATCGTGCACCTCGGTGTCAGGGTCTGCGATGCAATCGGCAAGCAGAACGACGCGGTAGTCACGGTCGGCCGCGTCCCGCACCGTCGAGAGGATGACGCCGCTAGTGTGCAGACCCGCAAGCACGATCGTGTCCACACCCTGTCCGCGCAGCCGCGCGTCGAGGTCGGTCGTCGAGAAGGCCCCCACCCGGGTCTTGCGGACGACGATGTCTTCGTCCTCTGGCGCGACGTGGTCGTGGATGTCGGTTCCGCTCTCCTCGTCGTGGACGAAGCGGTTGCGGCCGATCGCCGAGAGGGCGAGGTTGGTCTGCGGGATGGCGTCGTAGTCGTCGTCGGTCAGGCCGAGCCGGACGTAGCCGATGCGGCCACCCACCTCGCGGACCGTCTCGATCGCCGAGCGGGTGTTGGCCAGTAGCTCGTCGCTCCCGGGCGTCGAGCCCAGCACCATGTGCTGGTAGTCCATGACGAGCAACGCAGTACGGGACGGGTCGAGCAGGGTCTCGGGCATGTCGTTTTCCTTCAGCTCAGGCGCGGTGAATGACGTCATCGGACCGTTAGGCCACGTATCGAGTCAGGGTTTCGGCTACGCACACAGGCTTGTCCAAACCCGAACACTCGACGGTGTTCCGGGC
>DATKFF010000733.1:0-2392 GCA_035511595.1 Solirubrobacteraceae bacterium
CACAAACGGCACGATGGCCCTCTCCTACAACTCGGCTGCTCGTACCTTCACGCCGCTCTGGCAGGGGCCATCGGACGCATCCGGGTCGCCGATCGTCTCAGCCGGGCTCATCTGGACGCCCGTGCCCGCCGGTGGCACAAAGCTCTACGGGCTCGACCCGGCCACCGGCAAACCGCGCTACACGCTCACGTTGCCGAGCCCGATCACCGACCACTTCGGCTCGCCGAGCGCGGCGGGCGGCCGCGTCTTCGTGGCCACCGGCTCGACGGTCACCGCCTACCAGACCGCGGTGCTCACGCCCCTGGAATCGCCGCTCGTGCCCGTGCCCGGGACCGGCGCGAAACCGCTCGCGGCACCGCAAGCGGTGCTCAGCCTCCTGGTCTCCAGCCTGCGGGCGGGCAGGCACGGGATCGTGAAGCTGCGTCTGCGCTGCCCCGCCGGGCGCACCTGCCGCGGGTCGGTGACGCTCCGCGCGCTGATCGTCCACCGCGTTCACGGGCACGCCAGTACCGTCCGCATCACGATCGGGCACGCGGCGTTCGCCGGGCGCCGCGGCGCTTTCACGGTCGCGCTGAGGCTGAACCGCATCGGCCGGGCGCTGCTGCGAAAGCACCACCACCGCCTCCGAGTGGGCGTCACGCTCGCGCTCTCCGGCGGCGCGACGCGCACCGCTGCGGCTGTGCTTCGCGGCTAGCGCCGGAATCTGCCGGCATAAGTTCCGCATATCCGCAGCGTGCGGAGTCCTATTGGACAAGGACGCATCGGTTGTAGGACACTGACCCCTGCCGGGCTCATGCGCGGCGAAAGCGAGGGAGGGGACGTACGTGAGACGTCGATGCTGCCGGGGCCGGACGCCCTCGGCTGAGCATGTCTTTCCGACCTGGAGGGCGTGCGAGCGGGCGGGGATCCGCTCGTCACTCTCCTGCCGGTGCGCGGCGCTCACCCTCCCGCACCGCGAGCCGGCCACCGAGAGCGCGGGCGCGACGGAGTGCGCCCGCGCGCTCGGCCGGTCCGGCGCGATCGCCGTGCCACGTCGGGGTGGCGCCGGCAACCACTCACGGGAGGGATCACTGTGTCAAGGAGAGTCGCTCGCGCGCTGGCGGTGACCGCGTCCGCGCTCTGTGTGATGGCGGCCGCGGCAAGCGCGGCCGAGGCGTCCAAGGTCTGGGTCTCGAACAGCGCGCCGGCCGTCGCCGGCGGCAGGAGCTGCAGCGAACCGGGCTTCAACACCGTCCAGGCTGCCGTCAACAGCGGCGCCCCGATGATCGAGGTGTGCTCGGGGACCTACACCGAACAGGTCGAAATCGCCGGGACGACGAAGATCGTCGACGCCAACGGAGCCGGCACCGCGACGCTCGCGATGCCTGCGACACCGTCGCGCTCGGAATCGGCCTGCGACACGAAAGCGAACGAATCGGAAGGTCCGCTCGACCAGTCCGATGAGATCTCGATCTGCACCGGCGGCACCGTCACGATCATGGGGATCGACGTCGAAGCCGTGATCCCCATCGAAACGTGCGCGATCGGGCTGAACGGGATCTTCATCGGTGGCGGTGGCACGCTGAAGGCGACGCACGTCTCGGTCAACGGCGCGAGCTCCAGCCTCGCCGCCTTCAAGGGCTGCCAGCAGGGCATCGCCGTGCGGGTCGGCTCGGCCAGCCGCGAAGAGGTCGGTCACGCGCAGCTGAAGTCGGATGCGATCAGCGGCTACGAGAAGAACGGGCCGACGGTCAGCGGCGCCGGCTCGACGATGGTGATCAAGGGCTCGACGATCACCGGTGAAGGCGCCTCGCCCTACACCGCGCAGAACGGCGTGCAGATCTCCTTCGGAGGCCAGGGCACCGTTGAGAACACGACGATCAGCGGCAACGAGTGCAACGTCGAAGCGTGCGGCCCGCAGGGAAGCCAGGGCGCCGGCGTGCTCTTCTACGAAGCCGCTGCCGGGTCGAAGCTGATGAGCTCCACGGTCAGCTCCAACGACATGGGCGTCTACTACGCCTCGGGCTCGGCGACGGTGCCCGCGTCCCCCGACGTGACGGTCAACAAAGTCGCGCTCAACGGCAACCGCTACGAGGGGGTCGCCCTGGAAGAAGGCAAGGCGCTGCTGACGAGCGACACGATCATGGGTCCCGGACGGGTCGGGATCGCCCTCTACCAGTTCGAAGGCGCGCTCTCGGCCTCCGAATCGAGCGCGAGCAAAGTCGCCATCAACGGGCAGTCCGAAGCTGCGATCAAGGTCGAATCCGACAAACAGCCCGGCGACATCCCGGGCAAGTTCACGATCGCTCACTCGACGCACAGCAGCGACGGCGCGACGCTGATCAACGAAAGCAACAACTTCGAAGTGATCTTCTCCTAGCGCTTCGAAGTGCGGCGGCAGGGAGGCGTGTCA
>DATKFF010000734.1:0-2660 GCA_035511595.1 Solirubrobacteraceae bacterium
CGGAATCCTCGTGGCGACCCCCGCGCTTCTCGGCGGTCGCGGACGCGCATCCACACAACCACAACCCCTCTCCCATTGAAAAGAGTCACCATGCAGACAACGCAACTCAAGACCACACAGCTTGGCCAGACCGGCCTCGAAATCACTCGCGTCGGATTCGGCGCATGGGCGATCGGGGGCGGAGGCTGGGAGTTCGGCTGGGGACCCCAGCAGGACGACCAGTCGGTCGCAGCGATCCAGCGCGCCGTCGAGCTTGGCGTCAACTGGATCGATACTGCCGCCGCGTACGGATTCGGGCATTCCGAGGAGGTCGTCGGGCGGGCGCTTGCGGGCGTTGAAGCGCGCCCGTACGTGTTCACCAAGGCGTCGCTGCTCGAAGGCCCGGGCCGCCGTGTCATCCATAGCCTGAAGCGCGATTCGATCCTGCGTGAGGCGCACGCCAGCCTCAAGCGACTCGGTGTCGACGCGATCGACCTGTACCAGATCCACTGGCCGATCCCCGATGAGGACATCGAAGAGGGCTGGTCGGCGTTCGCCGAGCTCAAGGAGCAGGGACTGGTCCGCCACATCGGCGTCTCGAACTTCGACGCCGAGCAGCTCCGGCGCATACAGCAGGTCGCACCGGTTGAGACGCTGCAACCGCAGTACTCGCTGATCGAGCGCGACATCGAGGGCGAGATCCTCCCGATCGCCGAGCGGGACGGGATCGGCGTGATCGTGTACTCGCCGATGAGCTCAGGTCTGCTGACCGGCGCGATGACTCGCGAGCGGATCGCCGGGCTTCCCGATGATGACTGGCGCAAGCACGACGACCGTTTCCGCGAGCCCGAGCTGTCACGCAACCTCGCCCTGGTCGAGCGCCTTGGTGTGGTGGCCGAGCGCCACGGAACCGTCCCGGGAACGGTGGCGATCGCATGGACGCTCAGCAACCCGGCGGTGGATGGCGCGATCGTCGGGTTCCGCTCCCCCGAGCAGGTCGACCCGCTGATCGACGCCGCCAATCTCGAACTCTCACAAGACGACATCACCACGATCGAAGGAGAGCAGTAGCCATGCAGACCATCGGATTCATCGGGCTCGGAAATATGGGTGGCAACATGGCCGCCCGGTACCTCGCCGCCGGCTACACCGTCTACGGCGAGGATCGCGACCGTGCCTCTGCCCAAGAGCTCGTCGATCAGGGCCTGCAGTGGGCCGCTACGCCGCGCGCGGTCGCAGAGGCGGCTGACATCGTTCTGACCTCCCTTCCGAACGACGAAATCGTCGCGTCGGTGGCCTCTGGCGCGGACGGCATCATCGCCGGACTGAACGAGGGAAAGATCTGGGCGGATCTGAGCACGATCAGCCCTCGCGCAAGCCGCGACCTCGCCGAGCGTGTACGCGAGCAGGGACGCGGTGCGCAAATGCTCGACACACCCGTGTCGGGAAGCGTTCCCCAGGTCAAGACCGGGACGCTGACGATCATGGTCGGCGGCGACTCAGACGCCTACGCGCGGATCGAGCCGGTCCTCCGCATCCTGGGAACGCCGGAGTACGTCGGCGAGAACGGGCAGGGGCTCGTCCTCAAGCTGGCCATCAATATCAGCCTCGCGGTGCAAACACTCGCGTTCTCAGAGGGGTTGCTCCTCGCGGAGCGCGAGGGCATCGACCCCCACCTGGCCGCCAAGATCATGGCCGAGAGCCAGATCGGCTCGCCGATGCTCAAACTGCGGGTCCCGCTCATCCTCGATCCCCCCGACGAGGCCTGGTTCGACATCGGGTTGATGCACAAGGACATCCGCCTGGTCCGTCAAGCAGGCGCCGAAGTCGGGACGCCACTCCCGTCCGCGGCGGTCGCCGACGAGATACTCGGCAAGGCGGAGGCCCTCGGCTACACGCACCGCGACATCGCCTCCTTGCACGAGGCCCTCGGGCGCGTGTCGAAAGACACCGCGGTCACATCCTGACCAGTCGCGGGTGAGACCTCGGGCCAGGGTGACAAAGGAACCGGTCGCGCTCCGCATTTGAGGGAGCGCGGCCGGGATCGTGGATGGGATCGATGGCGGTACAGTTGCTGCGGGCGCACAGGTGCTCGAGGCTGTGCCGGGCGCCGAGCAGCTCCCCCAATCTTCATGGTTGACAGCACCCACCTCGATAATCACCATCGCCGCACGGCGCAGGCCATCCTCTCGCACCCGGTCAGCCACAACATCGAGTGGCGTGATGTCCTCTCGCTTCTCGAGGCGATCGGCGAAGTGAGCGAGGAGGACAACGGCAAGTTCAAGGTCGCAGTCGGTGGCGAGACGGAGACGCTCCACCGGCCGAGTGGCAAGGACATCGACACGCAGATGGTTGTCGACCTCAGGCGCATGCTGGGCGCCGCCGGCATCACAACCGAGGGGCTGCACGAGCGGCTGGGCGTGAGCGCAAAGCCGGCCGCGACGGAGCCCAGGGGCCACGCGATCCTGGTCATCAACGCGCACGGTGCCGAGATCTACCTGACCGACGCGACGGACGGCGCGCCGAGCAGAATCGTTCCGGAGGACCCGCGCGGCAGGCTGCGAACGATGCACCACAAGGCGGGCAACCCCAAGGGCTGGTACGGCCGGATCGAGGAATCTTGGTACGCCGAGCTCGCCGAGGCGCTAAAGCCTGCAGCCCAGGTACTGATCATCGGCAAC
>DATKFF010000735.1:0-8083 GCA_035511595.1 Solirubrobacteraceae bacterium
CAGCGTTTTCCCGTGCGCGTGGCGATCATCGCGGGGCCGGTCGACCTGGGGGCCGTGACCGCCTTGTGGCGCAACCCGCGCGCGTACGCGCGCTTCCTGGGGATCGAGCTCTCGCAGGCCTACAACGACAGGCTGCTGGTGGTGATGCCGAACGGCTTCGGCTTCAATTGGCCCGGGCACTCGACGAAGCAGGCGTACAGCGCGCTGGCCGGGATTCCCATCGGGACCGGCGGCAGCGGCCTGTTCACCGCGACGACGGCGGCGGTCGGAAAACTGGCCACCGCGAGCGGGATCAGGCTGCCGGCTGCGCCGCGCGCCCTGAGTGCTTCAACGGTTCCCGCCGGTGCGAGCGGCGCCGGCGCCCCGGCCTCATCGGGCGGCGGCGCCACGGACAACTTGCTCGGGATCATCGCGCTTGCGGGGGTCGCGGCCGCGGGAGTCCTGCTCGCGCTCCGCTGGGCGCTTCGCCGGCCGCCGCCGCGGCGGCAGCGGCTCCGAGTATCCATCTCAGGGCACCTGAGACCGCCGCCGGGGCGCGTCGCAATGGCCGCCGGTGGCGTCGTCGCGGTGCTCGCAATCGCCGCTGTGATCCTTCGAATCGGGCTCCCGACAGCGGCACGGTCGCAGGGAGAGGCGCTGGCGTCCAACCCATATCTCGATCCCGGCACCACGCTGTCTGGCGCGGCGCCCGACTTCACGCTCTCCGACCAGTTTGGCCAGCCGGTCTCGCTGCACTCGTTTCGCGGGAAGGTCGTGATCCTCGCGTTCAATGATTCCGAGTGCACCACGGTCTGTCCGCTGACCACCACTGCGATGCTCGACGCGAAGGCGATGCTGGGTAAGGCGGGATCGCGGGTCCAGCTCCTCGGAATCGACGCCAACCCGGCGGCGACCTCGCTGGAGGACGTGTGGTCCTACTCGGAGCTGCACGGGATGCAGCACGCGTGGCGCTTCCTCACCGGATCCCTGCCGCAGCTGAAGCAGGTCTGGAGGCAGTACGCGGTCGAGGCGGCGGTCGAGGGCGGTCAGATCACCCACTCGCCCGCGCTGTTCGTGATCGACCCGAACGGCCGCAAGGCGAAGGTCTACATCACCCAGATGTCCTACACGGCCATCGGGCAACTGGGCCAGTTGCTGGCACGCGAGGCCTCGAGCCTGCTCCCCGGTCGCCCTCCGGTGCATTCGAACCTCTCGTACGTGCGGGTTCAGCCGACCACACCAGCGGACCCGGTGGCCGTGCCTCGCGCAGGGGGCGGAACCGTCCGGCTCGGCCCGGGGAAGTCCGCCCGGCTGTTCGTGTTCTTCGCCACCTGGGATCGGGAGACCAGCGGCCTGGCGGGGCAACTCGAAGCACTCAACCGCTACCAGGCGGTCGCCGCGCGCGAGGGGCTGCCGAGACTGACAGCCGTCGACGAGGCGAGCGTGGAGCCATCCTCTGGCGCGCTGGCGGGCTTCGTGCGCGGGCTCCCGCATCCGCTCTCGTACCCCGTGGCGGTCGACCGGACCGGAGCGCTCGCGGACGGCTACGAGGTACTCGGCGTGCCGTGGTTCGTCCTGGTCTCGCCGGCCGGACGGCTCCTCTACTACCGAGAGGTGTCCACCGCCGGATGGCCGAGCACGAGCACCCTGATCCGCTACGTCCGAGCCGCGCTCGCGAACGCGCCGAAGCTCGCGGGCCCGGGCGGCGCCGCGGCCGGGCTAACGGGCTCACCGCCGCCGCTCGCCGCGCTGCACAACCAGGCGGACGCGTTGCTGGGAGGCGAGCCCGCACTCGCCGCCAGGCTGAAGGCGCTGCGCGGCTATCCGATTGTGATCAACGCCTGGGCGTCGTGGTGTGGGCCGTGTCGCTCCGAGTTCGGCCTATTTGCCTCGGCCTCGGCACGCTACGGCCGCCAGGTCGCGTTTCTCGGCGCGAACACCAGCGACTCGCCCGCGGACGCGCGCAGCTTCCTCAGTGAGCACCCGATCCACTATCCGAGCTACCAGACGACGACCAATGATCTGTCGTGGCTTGCCCAGATCGAAGGGCTCCCGACAACGATCTTCATCAATCGAGCCGGCAAGGTCGTGTCCGTGCACACCGGTCAGTACGACGTTCAAGGGACGCTCGACTCAGACGTCCGCAGCTACGCCCTCGGACGCTGAACCGGCGCGCGTCGAGCGGCCGCGCTCAGAGCGCGACGGGCGTCTCGGCCGCCAGCACCAGCACCGAGCTGCGGGCGTTGTTCAGCTCAGAGCGGACGTCGCCGCCGAGCACGATCCGGCCGCGCTGCGCTCCCGGCTGCGAGCCGACGACGATCAGGTCCACCGGCTCCGCGCTCGACGCGAGGACCGTTGCGCCGAGCTTCGCCGCGAGCGCCGCGGCGGTCTGGCGGGCGACGTCGTTGGCAGGGCCCGCGAGCGGGACCGCGATCGAGTTGATCTCCCGGTCGGGCTGCGTCCGCAGGCCCGCGGTGGCAATCGCGACCGCCACCGCACCACCGTCGAGCATGTGCTGCGCGGTGGTGCCGGGCTCGACATGCCCCGGAGTGGTGCGGTAGTCGGATCCGAACACGATCGCCGACGCGCCCTCGGTCTCGGCGAGCGTGGCCAGGCCCTCCCAGGTCGAGGCGCTGATCACGACGTGCCGTGCGAGCTGGGGGTCGCCAAGCCACGCGGCGCCGGCCTCGAGCCGCCGCTCGGCGTCGTGCTGGGCGAGCTCCTCCCGAGCCGGATCGAATTCCCGTGAGTGACGGACGTACGCGAGCGCCATCGACGCCCCCGTCCGCGCGAGCTGCTTCCCGAGCGCCAGCGCGTCGTCGTCGTTCGGGGTGCCGTCGTAAGAGATGATCAGCTTGCTCATCGGATGCGGGATCCTCGGAGAGCCCCGGTCCAATGGCATTGGACATTTGGCCAACAATCCCTGCCCTGCGCTGTACAGCCGGAGGGAGCGCTCCGCCGGTAGGGTCGGTCGACGATGGAGCAGCGCCCGGACCTACCTGACGTTCTTCAGCGGATCGAGACGTTCATCGAGCGGGAGCTGGCGCCGCTCGAGGCCGAGCACCCGGAGTTCTTCGATCACCGCCGTGAGTTCGCGCGCACCGATCTGGAGCGTGGTGGCGCGCCGTCGCGTGAGTGGCAGAAGCTGCTCGTGGAGATGATGCGGCGCGCCGACGCGGCCGGGCTCTACCGGTTCGCGCTTCCGGCCGAGCTCGGCGGCTCGGACGGCACCAACCTTGAGATGGCGGTGATTCGCGAGCACCTGGCGAACAAGCCGATCGGCCTGCATTCAGACCTTCAGTCCGAGAGCGCATGCGTCGGGAACTTCCCGATTGTGCTCGTGCTACATGCGCTCGGATCGCCCGAGCAGCGGGAGCTGATCGAACCGCTGCTGCGGCACGAGCTTGCGTGCGGGTTCGGGCTGACCGAACCCGGCCACGGCAGCGACGCGACCTGGCTGGAGAGCACCGCCGTCCGCGATGGCCTCGATTGGGTGATCAACGGCGCCAAGCGGTTCAACACAGGGATGCACGTGGCGCAGTACGACATCGTGTTCGCGCGGACCTCGGGCGAACCGGGCGACGCGGCCGGGATCACGGCGTTCCTGGTGGCGACCGACACCCCCGGGTTCGAGGTCCGCTACCACCACTGGACGTTCAACATGCCGACCGACCACTCCGAGGTCGAGTTGCGCGACGTGCGCGTGCCGAGCACCGCGATCATCGGCGAGGAGGGCTCAGGCCTCGCCGCGGCGATGCTGTTCGTCCACGAGAACCGGATTCGCCAGGCGGCCTCCAGCCTCGGCGCCGCGCAGTTCTGCGTCGACCGGAGCGTCGCCTATGCGCGTGAGCGGGTTGCGTTCGGCAAGCCGCTGGCGGTCAATCAGGCAATCCAGTTCCCGCTCGCCGAGCTCCACACCGACTGTGCGCTTGTCCGTGAGCTGGTCCGAGCGACGGCCGCGGCGATGGACGACCTCGGGGGCTCGGCGGTCAGCGACCGGATCTCGATGTGCAATCTGCGCGCCAACCGGCTCGCGTGCGAGGCGGCCGACCGCGCGATCCAGGTCCACGGCGGCATCGGGTACACGCGCGCGCTGCCGTTCGAGCACGTCTACCGCCACCACCGCCGCTACCGCATCACCGAGGGCTCAGAAGAGATGCAATTGCGCAACATCGCCCGGCGCCTGTTCGGGTTCGGCGAGCGGCGCCAGCCGCGACGGCCCTGAACGCCAACTCGCCGCCCTCTTGCGAGAGCGGCGAGCTGGACCCCCTTTTGTTGCCCCCAGGGTCCCCATGGTTGCCGCCCGGGTTCCCCTTTGTCGCCCCCAAACTGACGCTGCCCTAGTACCGGAAGTGGAACCGCATGTCGGTGGCGGCGGTGTGCCTGGCGTGGCTGACGCGGCCGGCGCTCGCGCGGGTGCCGGCTGCGAAGTGGGCGCTGCTCGCGGCCAGCGCGTCGCTGGCGCCACCGATCAGCACCAGTCCGGCGGTGACGGCGGCGAGTCGCTTCAGCTGCCGGGCGTGATGCGGGGCCGACCGCTCACCTTCGCGGAGCTCGCGGCGGTGCGTCGCCATGCGCTCGTCGCGGCTGCGGTCCGCCTGGCTGGCCTGGATCATCTGCGCGTTCAGCATTGAGTGCATCCTGACTCCTTGCGTCGGGCCGCTCTGAGGCCGCTCTCCCCCGGTTCCGCTGGCTCCTCGGGTGGGGCTTACGCTTGGAACTGTGTCAGTGCAGAGGGGTGCCGACCACGTCTCTTGACACAGCCGGAATGAGTCCTTTTACCCAGAGTGGCCCGATCGCGGGCGCTGGAGGCCCTCAGGCGAACCCCTGCGCGTGCCTTCGCAGGGCCTCGGGATCCGCGATCAGCACGTGCCGGCGGCTCGTGCTGATCGTGCCCAGAGACCGAAGCGCGGCCAGCGCCTTGACGGTCGCCTCCCGTGATGCCGCGCACCAGCTGGCCAGCTGCTCCTGCGAGATCGGCAGGTCGACCTCGGTCCCCGCCGGAGTCTCGCGGCCGAAGCGCTCGCCGAGCTCCACGAGCCGCCAGGCCACCCGCCCGAGCGTGTCCAGCGAGGCGAACTCAAGCCGCCGGCGGTCGGCCTCGCGCAGTCGCGAGGCGAGGATCCGGATCAGCTCATGGGCTGTCTCGATCTCCTGGGCGGCGCGGGTCAGCGCCGACGCCGGAGCGATGATGGCCTCGACCTGCTCCAGCGTCACCGCGGTCCCGGACCGCGGCTCACCGTCGAACACCGAGACCTCCCCGAGCACGTCGCCGGGACCGCACATCGCCAGGACCGCATCCTTGCCACCAGGTCCGGTGCAGGTGATCAGCACCCTTCCCTGCTCGATCATGAACACGCGCTCGGGCCGGTCGCCCTCGACGAACAGCGTCTGACCGCGCGCGAAGGTGCGCCTGTGCCCGTCGCGACGCAGTGCGGCGGTGAGCGGGTCGGTGGCTAGTTCCTGCGGGGGCACCCATACAGTCTCGCGCGATCGGGCCGGTAGCGGGATGAAAGTTCGAAATATCCGAACTTTCATCCCACGACGCATGGACTGATCCTCTCCCGCCCTTGCCTGGCCTCGGTGGGCGCGAATAGGATGTTGCGGTGTCTCTCCTGCGCCGCGCCTCATTCGTAATCGCCGCGGCGCTTCTCGCCGCGATCGCGGCAGCGGCTTCCGCTGCTGCCCAGTCGCCGAAGCCGACCTCGATCAACCAGGCGCTCCGGGATGGCTGTCAGCGCTCGGACTTCGGGATTGGGTTCGACACCTCGCCGGAGTGGGTGTACGTCTATCGCAATCCCGCGATCCGAATGGCGCAAGGCGTCGTACGCATCTCTCACGGGTCACTCGAGGACAGCATCCTCCAGCACCGCTCCTACGACTACAACGGCAACCTCGTTCCAGACCCTTCGTTCCGTTACCTGATCGCCGGGAGCCCGGCACAGGGCACCAATAATTACGCTGCCGATGAGAACGAGGCCCGAGGTCGGCTGCACTTCGAATGGGAGAGCGCCACGTTGCCGTTCTTCGCATGGCCGTCCGACGGCGACCGCGCGACCCTGTGGGGGTCGTGGATCTGGGATTGCGGCCACTGGCAATCGACTCCCAACAACACGGGCGGCACGACCACCGGAGAACACAGCGAGCTCCACCCCCTGAACGCGATCGCGGTAAACCGCCGAGCGTCATACCTGTCCTCGCGCGGCGAGAGCGAGACCGACGTGTTCATCTCCAACGAAGGCGACGGAGCGCACGCGGTAGAGCAGTGCGCACTCAGCCATCATCCCCTCACGGGCGCGCCGTATCCGCAGTACGACTCGGGATACGAGCCGTGTGCAACCTCTGTTGCAAACCGGATTCAGCCGCTCGCGCCGAGCTACACCTTCTTCGTGCCTGCGCCGCCGAAGCCGTCGCGGTCGGCGCTGCTTCGCTATCGCGTCGTCACCCGGGTCCCCGG
The DNA here is from genome assembly GCA_035511595.1 of Solirubrobacteraceae bacterium. Taxonomy (GTDB): domain Bacteria; phylum Actinomycetota; class Thermoleophilia; order Solirubrobacterales; family Solirubrobacteraceae; genus Palsa-465. Next base: position 6,437 of record DATKFF010000735.1, read on the forward strand.
CAGCTCCGGCACCGAGCGCGTGCAGGTGAAGGCCAACGGGATCACGGTGACGGTGAGGTTGCCCAGCTCCAGCCACCTCGTCCACTTCGGCAGGAGCTTCTTCGTCTCGTGGACCGGCACCGTTCCTCACCCGCCCGCCACGGTCAAGCTGACTGTTAGGTCGATCCTGATCAACCATGCCGACCCCAACCCGGCCGTTCCGGACCCCAGCGGCGCGCATTGGGCGCTCTACATGGACGTCAACGGCTATTGGCAGCTCCTCAACAACTGGGCGCCGCGGCTGACGATGAACGTGGTCGACGGCGAACGGATCGCCGTCAATCGCACCGTCACGATCCAGGTACCGCAGGGCGCCGGCGTCTCGCTGCTGCTCCAGGGTCGCGAGTGCGACGAGCCGGCCGGCAAGACGGTTCTGGGCATTTTCACCAACCTGCTTTATCCATGCCCAGCGAACACCGACGAGCAGAACCCGAACATCCTCGACGTCTTCGCCAACGACGACCCGGGCACGATCCTGAAGATCTATCGCTCTGCCGCAGCCGCGATCGGCACCCACGTCGTCAGCTCCGCCTCCACGGTGAACTTCCCCGGCACCGGGCCGACGAGCTTCGGCGATATCAAAGGGCAGGGCCAGGACGACTATCAGCTGACGTACGCCATCCGGCGCGGCTGAGCGCGTTTTAACTGAACTTGTTCGGGGGGCCGCCGCGAGCCGTAAGAACCCAAACGTGGCTTGCTGCGGCGATGGCGGTCGCCGGCACGATAGCCGCCTGCGGAGCCGGCTCGCCCTCGCATCCGGCCCGGCCGGCACAGGCCTTGGCGCCACCGAACGTCAGCCGCGTCGTTGGCACGCGCTACCGCTGGCTTATCCGTACCCAAGGAGCGCCGCCGACGGTCGCTGCGGAGAACCGCAGTCCCGGCACTCGCGCCTGGCGGTTGCCCGGTCCTGCGAGCGACGTGGGCGGCATGCGGCGCGGCGACGTCGCCGGATACGTTTCGCGGCCGGCGATCCGCCCCGGTCAGATCGAGCGCTTGTACGTCAACGCGCCGGGCTCCCGACTGGTCCAGATCCGGGTCTTCAGGATCGGCTGGTACCACGGCGAGGGTGGACGCGAGGTGCTGGTCTCGGCGCTGCTGCGCGCGCGCAGACAGCCGCCGTGTGCGCACAGCTTCGCGACCGGCCTGACCCAGTGCCGCTGGCATCCGACGCTTCGCTTCGCGATCCCGCCGGCGCTGCCGAGCGGCGTGTACATCGTCAAGGTCTCGGCGGCCACGGGCCAGAGCGACTGCCTGTTCGTGGTCCTGGCCTCCGCCCCGGCGCCGCTGCTGGCGCAGCTACCCACTTCGACCTACGAGGCGTACAACGCCTGGGGTGGAGACAGCCTGTATCCGGGCGGCACCGCTCGAGTCGGAGTCACCCACAGCACCCAGGGGGTGGAGGTGTCCTACGACCGGCCCTACGACAGCCTCACGGGCGCGGGGCAACTCTTCGCGCGGGACGTCTCGATGGTCTGGTTCCTCGAACGCTACGGCTACCCGGTCTCCTACACGACGAGCGAAGCCGTCGACAGTGACCCCGCGCAGCTGCTCGGGCACAGGGCGGTGATCGACGTCGGCCACTCGGAGTACTGGTCCGAGCGCCAGGCC
>DATKFF010000736.1:0-10301 GCA_035511595.1 Solirubrobacteraceae bacterium
CAGCGTTTGCCGCGGCAGCGGCGTCCGCGGTCGGCAGCCCGCCCCGCGGCGGACCCCTCACCGGGACGTGGAGCGGCTTCATCGCAGGCCCGGCCGGGAGCGGCGTCAAGCGGCAGCACATCCTGATCGTCGTGAATGCCAGGCAGAGCGGCGGGAGCTGGAAGCTGAGCAACAGCTGCCAGGGCCCGCTGGCGCTCGACAGCATCTCCGGTGGATACCACCATTACCTTCGGAAGCTGGCGCGCGGCTCGACGTGTCGAGGTGGCGACATCGACTGCCTGAAACGGATGGGGGCCAGCGTCTACGACGCCGTCACCTCGCGCCGCGGCGGCGAGTACGACGTGAGCGGCACGCTCCGTCGCGTTCGTTCGAGATAGCCGGCGATTCTCGCCGGCGCTCGCCGCCCACGCCGATCGGCGCAACCAGCCCGGATTGGATTTAGGATTCGGCCGCCGTCGGTGGCGCCGGGCCGCAGGTGACTCGCGTTTAGCCGCGGCATGGGAGCGTCGGCCGCGCGAGCGGTGATGCCCCGGTCCAGGTCATCGTCCAACAGGGAGATCACATGTTGAGTGACGGACGCAAGTCCATCCGGCTCGTAGCGCTGCTCGGCGCGCTGCTCGCCGCGGCTGTGTTGCCCGCGGCCGCCAGCGCCAAGTCCGGCACCGTGGCGCCCGGCCATATTCGCGGAATCGTGACTGCCAACACCAGCGGAGGCAGGGCGTTGGCGTACAAGCTGGCGCATCGGCGGCGAGTCGCCGGTAGCTCGAACAACCTCCAATACAACGGCGGACCGGTGATGCATTCGGACGCCAACTACGCGATCTACTGGGAGCCCTCCGGCTACAGCACCACTTCGACGTTCAAGAACATCGTCAACGGCTACTTCGGCAACGTGGCAGCCGCGAGCGGCGCCACGAACGACAACTATTCGGTCGCCACCCAGTACTACGACACAACCGGCAACATCGCCTACAACGCGACGTCCGGCGGGTCGATTGTCGACACCGACCCGTACCCGTCGCTGGGGTGCGTCGGGACGGCAAGCGTCGGGGGCCCGTGCATCAACGACTCTCAGCTGCAGACCGAGCTCGCCAAGGTGATCGCCGCCAAGGGCCTGCCAACGGGCCTGGGCACCGAGTACTTCATGTACTTCCCGTCAGGAGTGACGACGTGCACGAGCGTCGCCAGCTACGAGTGCTCGGGCACGATCTACTGCGCGTACCACAGCTCTATGGGATCGGGTAACTCGACGGTGCTGTACGCGAACATGCCCTACGACGGGATCTCCGGCTGCGAGAGCGGCGAGTACCCGAACGGCGATACGGGCGCCGACTCGGAGCTGAACGTCACCAGTCACGAGAACATCGAGACGCTCACCGACCCGCTGGGAACCGCCTGGTACGACTCGAGCGGGAACGAGATCGGGGACAAATGCAACTTCACGTTCGGGTCCCCGCTCGGCGGCGCACCCGGGGCGGAGTACAACGAGCAGCTCAGCACGGGCAACTACTACCTCCAGGAGGAGTGGAGCAACGCCGTGTCGGGCTGCGTCCAGCGGCCCTAGTCGCAACCTCGACGACGATCGCCGGCGGAGGCTCGTGCCTTCGCCGGCGACGGTCGTCGCCGACGTGGGGCCGTCGGATCAGTCGGTCTCCGGGCCGGCAGGTGAGCCGGAGTACGCTCAGAGGAGTGAGCCACGCCCATTACGAAGCCGCTGGGAGGTTTCGATGCCCGGACTGAAAGGACGGCTTTCGACAGTCGTCAAGTCGAAGATCTCAAAGCAGCTTGACCGCGCCGAGAACCCGAGCGAGACGCTCGATTATGCGTACGAGCGCCAGGTCGAGAACCTCCAGAACGTCAAGAAGGGGATCGCCGACATCGTCACCGCCAAGAAGCGGCTGGCGGCCCAGCAGCAGCAGCTCGGTGAACAGAGCGCCAAGCTCGACGCTCAGGCGCGCGAGGCGATGTCCGCGGGACGTGAGGATCTTGCGCGCGCAGCGCTGGAGCGCAAGCAGGTGACCGTTCAGGAGGCTGGCTCGCTAGACCAGCAGATCGCACAGCTCGAGTCAGAGCAGGGGAAGCTGATCGAGTCCGAGAAGCAACTCGAGGCGAAGACCGAGCAGTTCCGCTCAAAGAAGGAAGTCATCAAGGCCCAGTACTCGGCTGCCGAGGCGCAGGTGCAGGTTTCCGAGGCGGCCACGGGAGTCGGTGACTCGATGGCGGATGTCGGCATGGCGATGCAGCGCGCCCTCGACAAGACCGAGACGATGAAGGCTCGTGCGGAGGCCGTCGATGAGCTTGAGGCGGCGGGCACCTTCGAGGATCTGACAGCGCTCGGCCCCGCCCAGGACGACGTCGATCGCCAGCTCGACCAGCTCGGCGCCAAGAGCGCCGTCGATGACGAGTTCGCCCGCCTCAAGGCGGAGGTCGAGTCGGGCGCTCCACAGTCGGCGCTCCCTGCCGGCGACGCCGGCACGGCTGACCACGCGGAGGCACAGCAGCCGCCTGCTGGCGACGGCGAGGCCCCGCCTCCCGCTTAGTTCTCCTCGCTCCGGCGGGTTGAGCCGAGAGCGTTCGTGCTACCGGCCGGTTGTCCGATGTGCCGCCCCGCGCTTGAACCCGGGTTGACCTCGCCCACCGGTCCGAGCGCCGCGTGCCGCGCCGCTGACCGCGGGCGGGGTCCGACGGATGAGCAATTGCAACGCCCGATCGTCCGGACCCTCGTCCTCACGCTTGGTCAACTCCTTCGGATTCACCGTGCGAAACCGCGGGCCACGGTCGGGATCGACCACAGCCACTACCGCCTTCGACCGGCTCGGCGTGTCGAACACGATCCCATCCCGGGCCGAGCCGCCGACGCCAACCTTCACGAGCTCACCGATCTTGGTCATCTCCACCACACCGAGCTTAGTCCGGGCGACCATTCGATGTCACCGCCGCCGAGCCGTGGGGCGCGCGGCTCAGTCGGGCCCGGCGGGACGTCGCTCACTCGAGGTTGTCGACGATCTCGCTCGCGCGGGACCATTGCTCTGCTGGGACCATCAGGTAAATGTCCCCCCGGCCGAAGCGGTCGAGCGGATGATCGGCCACGCAGCTTGCATCGACACCCATTGATCGCAGTTGGTCACGCCAGGCCACCGCAGTCTTCTGGTCCTCGAACGTGCTGACCGACTCCCAGTCCGCTACCCGGGGATCGCCAATCAGGACCGGCTCATCCTTGGCGGGACGACCCTTCAGGAACCGCGGGATCTGCATCCGCCAAGCGTACGGGGCACGAGTGTCGAAGTGCTCGGGACCGGGCGATCTCGAAAAGTCCACTGCCGTCGGGCCGAGTCCGTCCTACGCTTAATGCAGACATCGAGATGGAGCGAGCCATGACTCAGCAGCTAACTGGTGCGGCGGAGCGAATTCGAGAGGCAGTGGGTTCGTGGGAGGGAGTCGAGCTCGGTTCGCACCGCTTCGGCGGGATCGAGTTCCGCCTCGGCCGCCGCGAGCTCGGTCATCTTCACGGCGACCGGATCGCCGACCTTCCGTTCCCTCGCCGGGTGCGCGACGAGCTGATCGCGGCAGGCCGCGCGCGACCTCATCACGCCCTGCCCGAGTCCGGATGGGTCACGTTCACGATCGTCGAGCCGGATGACATCGACCGCGCGATCAGGCTGTTCCGCCTCTCCTACGAGCGTGCCCGCCTGGCCCGGCGCTCACCCGCGATCGCCGCCGCGGAGAGCGAACCAGATGACTGAGCGCTCCCGCGTCTTCGTCGTGACCGGCGATGATGTGCTGCGCTTCAGCCTGGAGGACGCAACCGCGCGGGAGCCGGAGTCGCTGCTCACCGGCGTCGGCGCGCGGTGTGTCGCCGTTGACCCGCACGATCCCGAGCGCGTGTACGTCGGCACGTCCGACAACGGGCTCCTCTCCAGCGACGACGGCGGGCTCACCTGGCGCGAGGACGAGGAGGGGCTGGGCGACCGGCGCGTCCTCTCGCTGGCGGTCTCGCCCTCACACCGCGAGTCGGGTGTCTCGATCGTGTACGCCGGCACGGAGCCGAGCAACCTGTATCGCTCCGAAGACGCCGGGCGCAGCTGGCGGCGAATCCCAGCATTGCGTGAGCTACCAAGCGAGCCACGCTGGTCGTTCCCTCCCCGGCCGTGGACCCATCACGTCCGCACGATCGCCCTTCACCCCACCGATCCGGCTTGGCTCGCGGTCGGGATCGAGCTGGGCGGCGTGATGCGATCGCTCGACGGCGGCGCCTCGTGGATCGACCACAACACGCAGGCCTACAGCGACGCGCACCAGCTGCTCACCCATCCTTTGATGCCCGAGCGCGTGTACGAGGCCGCCGGCCAGGGAATCGCCCGGTCGGAGGACCGCGGCGAGACCTGGAGCAAGCTCGAGGACGGGCTCGACCGCCACTATGCCTGGGCGCAGGCGATCGACCCGGCCGACCCGGACCTCTGGTACGTGGCCGTCAGTCGCTCGCCATTCGCCGCCCATGGCGACGGGGACGCGGAGGCACGGCTGTGGCGCTCGCGGGGCGACGGCTGGACCGCGATCGACACCTGGGGCAACTCGCCGGAGCTGAGGCGGATGCCCTACGCGCTGACCCCACTGCCAGGCGAGCGCAACGGGCTGCTCGTCGGCCTGCGCGGCGGCACGCTGCTTCTCACCAACGACGCCGGTGAGACATGGTCACGGCCGGCGCTCGAGCTGCCCGACGTCGTCGACCTGGTCGCCGCACCCGCCTAAGAGACGCTCGCGGCCAGATCACGTTCGCAGATGTCAGCCCGCAACCCCGATCCGTACCAGATCCTCGGAGTGAGCCACGAGGCAACTGACGACGAGCTTCACACCGCGTACCGGCAGCTCGTCCAGATCCACCACCCCGACCACAACCATGGATCGGCGGAGTCGACCCGCCGCTTCGAGGAGATCCAGCGCGCGTATAACCAGATCCGGGAACAGCGCGAGCAGGCGCCACGTGCGGCCGACCCGCCGCCGCGCGCGACCGTAGATCCACTCGTCGACGCCCGTCTCGCGGACCTCGAGCGTGAGCTTCGCGAGGCCCACGCGGCACGCGAGCAGGCACGGCGCGCCGCCCGCGAGGCGGCAGCGGCCAGCTACACCCGGCCAACCGACGAAGAGCTCGGGTACGTCACCACAGATGACAGCCTCGCCAAAATCCTGGCCGACGCTCGGGCGGAGATGTCGGATCGTCTCGGCCAAGCGCGTGAGCACCCGGTTGGCAAGCGGGTTGCCGACCTGATCGACGAGCTTGCCGCAAAGCTCACCGGCGACTCGCCCCCGGACTAGCGGGGATAGCAGCTCCCCCCGCGGGACGCTCCTCAGTTCGCGACGGGGATTTCAGGTGCGACACTTGAAGGGAGCTATGTCCGGCGAGCCGCAAACGGGGCAAGGTCCGGCGCCTCCGACGCGCCCTCGCCAGCGGCGCTCGGGCGAGCTGGTGCGCCTCCTGGTGGTCGCAGTCGTCGTCGGCCTAGCTGTGGCGTTCGCCATCCTCAATACCCAAAAGGTCAAGGTGGACTGGATCGTGACGACCACCAAGACACCGTTGATCGTGGTGATCCTGATTTCGCTGGCGATAGGCGGCATCTTCGTCGCCGCGGCACTCGCTGCCCGCAGACGGTCCGTGCGTCGAAAACGACGCGCGGCTAGTGCCGAGCGCTCGGGTCGCGCGGATTAGTGACAGAGCCCGCGAGGCCTGGCCGAGCCTTATCCCATGCGGCTGGTGAACTGGCTCGCGTCGAAATAGTCCCGCCAGGCGTTGATTTTGCCGTCAGTGATCTCGAAGGTCCCCATGACCTCCAGCTCGAACGACTTGTCAGAAAGCCTGAAGACGTCCACCCGCTCGGTCATCACAACCGGACCATTGGCCGCGATGTTGATGACGCGGAACTCGATGCTCTCGATGCCTGGCGGGCCAGGGCGGATGAACGAGTCGATCGTGTTGGCGATGGCCTCCCTGCCAGTAACCGGCGCCTGCGGGATGTTGTGGTAGACGGCGTCGTCGGTGAAGAATGCGGCCAGCTCGAGCGTCCGGATATTGTCGGACCACCCCGCGCAGAACCTGCGCACCAGCTCCATCGGGCTTTCCATCTGAGCTCCTCCTCAGGTCGGGCCTCGGCTCTTAACGCTGTCCCGCACCGTCCATCACCCTCTCTCTCATGCTGGGCGCGACGAGATCGAGGTAGTCGCCTGGATGGCGGCGAATGTAGGCAGCGATGAACGGGCAAATCGGCATCAGGACAAAGCCCCGGCGTCGGACGTCGTCCAGCGCGGCACGCGCCAGCTCGTCAGCTAGGCCCCGTCCTTCGTACTCGGGCTCGACCTCGGTGTGGTACATCGTGATCCGCTTGCCGTCGAGTCGGTACTGAGCAAACCCGGCCAGCCGCCCGTCGACCAGCACCTCATAGCGCGACTCCGCCGGAACGTCTCGAACCTCTGCGCTCATCGTCATAGCACAGGATCCGCGGACTCACTCGGTTACTCGCGGCGCGTACCGGTGGTGGAGCATCAGCGCGTTGCCGGCCGGATCGGTGAAGAACGCCATGTGACACACCCCCGTGTCGAACGTATCTCCCTGAAACGAGATCCCGCGCTCCTCGAGCGCCGCGCGGGCGGCTGCCATGTCGTCCACGTGGAGGGCGACTGCGTTCCGGTTGACGTGGTGCTCCAGACCCATCTTCTCCGGGTTGTAGACGCTGAGCGTCAGGTTGCCGGTCTCGAACTCCGAGTAGTTGCGCTCCTCGTTGTAGACCGAGCGCGGCAGCCCGAGCACCTCGCCGTAGAACTCGACCGACGCCGGGAGGTCCCGGGTCGGCATCCCGACGAAGTCGACGCCAGTAACGATCTGTGAAGTGGTGTTCATCGTGCTCTCCTGTGGTTGGCTTCGCGCACCGGGATTCCGGCGTCGGCGAGCTCTCGTTTTACCTCCGCGACGGTGTGCTGGCCGTAGTGGAAGATCGATGCGCAGAGGACGGCGTCTGCGCCCGCCCGGATCGCGGGCGCGAGGTCCTCCAGCCGTCCCGCACCGCCGGAGGCGATCACCGGGACGCTGACCGCGTCGGCGACCGCGGCTGTCAGCTCGAGGTCGTAGCCGGCGGCCGTTCCGTCGCGGTCCATGCTCGTCAGCAGGATCTCCCCCGCCCCCCTGGTCGCGCCCTCCGCGGCCCACGCGACGACATCGCGTCCGGTGGGCTCGCGGCCGCCGGCCAGGTAGGCCTGCCAGCCGTCCGCTCCCGCCTTCGCGTCGATCGCCAGCACCACGCATTGCGCGCCGAACGTGCCGGCCAGCTCGTCGATCAGACCGGGGCGGTCGAGCGCTGCCGAGTTGACCGAGATCTTGTCCGCGCCCGCGTCGAGCACCGCCTGGGCGTCGGTTACCGAGCGGATGCCGCCGCCGATCGTGAACGGGATGAACAGCTCGTCGGCGACCCGGCGGGCGAGCTCGACGACCGTCGAGCGCTTGTCCGAGGTCGCGGTGATATCGAGGAACACGAGCTCGTCCGCGCCGGCTGCTCCGTACCGCGCCGCCAGCTCGACGGGGTCGCCCGCGTCCCGGAGATCGACGAAGCCGATGCCCTTGACGACCCTGCCGCCGTCGACGTCCAGGCAGGGGATTACGCGCTTGTAGTGCATCCCTACGCCTCTCCGTCCAGCGCGCGCTGCCCCTCGCCGACGGTGAAGCGCTCGTCGTACAGCGCCTTGCCGACGATCGCACCCGCGAGGTTGACCTGACGAAGCTCCGCGAGCTCCCGCAGGTCATCGACCGACGAGATCCCGCCCGAGTAGATGAAGCTGCCTCGGACCGCCTCCGCGACGCGCTTGACCCCCTCGAGGTCTGGCCCGGCGAGCATCCCGTCGCGCTCGATACTCGAGTACACGAACCGCCGGACGCCGCGGGCGCCGAGCCGCTCGATCACCGAGTCGATCGGGACGTCGGTCTGCTCCATCCACCCTGAGGCGGCCAGCCGCCCGTCGCGCGCGTCGACCGAGACTACGAGCCGGTTCCCGAGCCGGGCGACCGCATCATCGAGCAGATCGACATCGCAATACGCGGCGGTGCCGAGCACGACGCGCGCGGCGCCTGCCTCGAGCACCTGGTCGATTGCGTCGGGGCTCCGCAGTCCGCCACCGACCTGCACCGGCACATCGACCTGCTCGGTGATCCGCCGCACGTGCTCGGCGTTGACCGGGGCGCCCGACCGGGCGCCGTCCAGGTCGACCACGTGCAGCGCGCGGGCGCCCGCCTCGACCCAGCGCAGGGCGGCCTCGAGCGGGTCGTCGTCGTACACCGTCCGATCGTCGAACGAGCCTCTGGCCAGGCGCACGGCCTTGCCTTCGAGGATGTCGATCGCCGGGTAGAGAATCATGCGCGGAGCGCCGCTGGCCGCGTCGCGTCCAGCGGCCCACCGGCGCACTGCGCCGCGAAGTTCCCCAGCAGCTGGAGCCCGTCATCGGCCGACTTCTCGGGGTGGAACTGGACGCCCCAGATGGCCTCGTGCTCGACGATCGTCGCGAACCGCTCCCCGTACTCGGTCGTGCCGACGATGTCGGCGGTGCTGCTCGGGCGGGGGGCGAAGGAGTGCACGTGGTAGAACGGCCGTCCACCCTGCTCGAGCCCCGAGGTCAGGCATGAGCGCCGCTCGAAGCGGACCTCGTTCCAGCCGATATGGGGCAGGCGCAGGCCGCCCGTGTCGAGCGCCGTGACCTCTCCTTGCAGGAGCCCAAGTCCCTCGGTCCGCTCGAGCTCGTCCGAGGACTCGAACAGGAGCTGCATCCCCAGGCAGATGCCGAGCAGTGGGGTGCCGGCGCCGACCCGCTCCCGAATCAGATCGGCGAGGCCAAGTTGACCCAGGTTCCGCATCGCCAGCGGGAATGCGCCGACCCCCGGCAGTACAAGGCCGTCGGCCGCTCGCAGCTCGTCGTGGTCGTTTGTGACCGAGGCGGTCGCGCCGGCGCGCTCGATCGCCTTCTCGACGGAGCGGCGGTTGCCCATCCCGTAGTCAATTACGGCGATCGTCGGGAGCCGGGGGCTCATACCAGCGTCCCCTTCGTGCTCGGGACCCCGCGCTCGCTGGGGTCGAGCGCGACCGCGGCTCGGAGCGCCCGCGCGGTCGCCTTGAACATCGCCTCGATCACGTGGTGCGCGTTCGTGCCGGTCTCGACAACCACGTGCAGCGTCAGCTTCGCGTTCATCGCGACCGCGCGGAAGAACTCCTCCACCAGCTCGTAGTCGAACGTCCCGATCGATCCGGGCGGCAGCGAAGCGACAAACACCAGCAGCCCGCGGCCGGAGATGTCGATCGCGCATACGGCGCGTGCCTCGTCCATCGGGACTGTCGCGTCGCCGTAGCGGCTGATGCCGCCGCGGTCGCCGAGCGCCGCGTCAAGCGCCTGGCCGATGCAGATGCCGACGTCCTCGACCGTGTGATGGGCACCCGTCTCAAGGTCGCCGCTGGCGCGGACGTCGAGGTCCAGGTGCCCATGGCGGGCCAGCAGATCGAGCATGTGGTCCAGGAATCCGACGCCCGTCTCGCGCTCGCCCTGGCCGCTGCCGTCAAGCGCAAGGTTGACCGTGACCTCGGTCTCGGCCGTCTTTCGTTCGATCTGGGCGGTGCGGGTCATCTGGGGTGATTGTCGCGAATGCGGGCCTCCATCGAGCGCGCGTGCAGCTCGAACCCCTCAGCCCGCGCGACCGGCGCCGCCTCGCGGGCCAGCTCGGACCCGTCCTCGATCCGTACCTCGGTTACGCCGCGGAGGAAATGCTCGGGGGACAGCGCCGAGGCGAACCGTGCGGCGCCACCGGTCGGGAGGATGTGGTTTGAACCCGCGATGTAGTCGCCGAACGCCGTGCCGGACGCCTCCCCCACGAACACGCAGCCGGCCCTGGTCACGCGCGGCGCCAGCGCTTCGGCGGCGGGGCCAGCCAGCTGCAGGTGCTCGGGGGCGAACGCCTCGGCGAGCGCCAGCGCGTCCTCAGGGCCTTCCACCGAGACCATGGCCGCGGCGGCGCCCGTGTCGGCGCCGCCGTCGACGCTCGCCCCGAGCGCGTCGAGCAGCGAGGCGTCGGGCGAAGCTGCGATGACCAGCGTGCCCGGCCCGTGCTCGGCTTGGGCGAGCAGGTCCAGCGCGAGCGGCTGCGGATCGACCTCGCCATCGGCGATCAGCAGGAGGTCGCTGGGACCGGCGAATCCGTCGATCCCGACCTGCCCGAACACCTGCCGCTTGGCCTCCTGGACGTAGAGGTTGCCCGGGCCGACGATCACGTCGACCGGCGG
>DATKFF010000737.1:0-9628 GCA_035511595.1 Solirubrobacteraceae bacterium
TTGACGGGCCTGCAACCCGTCTTCACAGGGGGAGCGATGTCACGACTCATCCGGATGGACCAGACCGGGCACACGACACTCGCGGAGTGGACCGCCGAGGATCCCGCCAGCGTCGACGCCGCCGTGTCGGCGTTCCGCGAGCAGCTCGACCAGGGCTACTACGCCGTCGTCTCGCACGGCGAAGGTCACGCCGAACAGGTCCGAGAGCTGCCGCTCGACGCGCCGACGGTGATCCTTCGCCGCCCGATCGCGGGTGGCTAGCGCCCGGACGCCGACGCCGGCGGCCACGCTGCCGGAGCTCGCGACCGTCTATTGGCGCCCCCGCGCCAGCGAGCGCACGCTGACGCGCGCGGATCAGTTGTGGACGCTCACGACGCTCACGCTCGTGGTGCCGTTCATCGGGATCGGCGTGGGACTCACGATCGTCAAGCCGATCCTCGCCCCGATCGCCCTGATCGCGTTCATCCACGCGTGGGCGATTCCGGAGCTGTACGCGGCCCGCGGGGCCGGCGTGGTGCGTACGCCCAAGCCGCTTGACGGAAAAGCCGAGCGGCGGGCATTGGGCCTCCTCGGCGATCTGCTCGACCACTCTCCGCGTGAGCTGCACGCCCGGACGGGGCTGGTACTCGAGCGCGGCCGGCTCGGCGTGTGGCTGGTGGGGGAGGCCGGCGCGCTTCTGGTGCGCCGCGGCGGCCGCCGCGTGCACTGCTACTGCGTGCGGGCGAGCGAGCCCGGGCTCCCGTCCGGTGACCGGATCGCGCACCTGTTGCTGGCGCTGCGGGAGGACGAGTCCGGCTTCGCGACTGTCGCGAACCTGGCCTTCTCCGGGGCGCCGTGGCGCCTACGGAGGCGGCTGGCGCGCAGCGCGCGGGAGGCGCTCGACGTGGGTGTGCAAGCGGCCCGGGCGCCCAAGGCCCGGCGGCCGAATGATTCCCGGCATGTTTATACCCAGGGCCAATGCGATGTTTAGGGCTCGGGGCGATCATGCCCTCCATGACACGTCCTGCCACGTCATCGAGGGTGATGCTCCTCGAAGATCGGCGCGGTGAAGCCGCTACCCCCGGTTCCGCTCCGGTACGGCGGTACCGGCTCGCGCGCCTGCGCTTCGAGGGCCAGCACACCAACTCGCAGAAGCGCTTCGAGCACCTGAAGCGCTCCTACGACTGAAGAATCCCCGAAGCCCCGAGAGATACGGGGTGGGGGCGCGGTACGCTTTCTGTATGAAAACTAAGGAGCTGGAAGCTCAGGAGCACCACACGCCGATCGTGCGCAAGGCGGCCGCTGGGCTGGTCCTGGTGGTCGTGGCGGCGCTGATCGTGAAGGTCGTGATCGGTTTCGTGCTCGCGATCTTCTGGGTCATCGTCGCGGTGGCCGCAGTGCTGGCCGTCCTCTGGGCGGTCAAGACGCTCGTCTGGTAGCTGCGCCCGATGGCGGGCGCCGGCTACGTCGTCATCTGCCTCGGCTTCGGGGTGGCCGGCGGCATCGTTGGGCGGATCAAGGGCAGCTCGTTCTGGCTGTGGTTCCTGATCTCGGCGCTGGTCCCGTTCCTCGGGCTGTTGACCGCGATCTTCTACCGCTACGAGGACCGCGAGCTGCGGCGCCAGTGCCCGACGTGCGGTCGTGTGGTGAAGCTCTACGACGCCGTCTGCATGCGCTGCGGCGCCGAGCTCGAGTTCCCGGAGGTGGCGATCTCGTCGGAGGCTGCGATGCGCGATCCGACACGTGTCGCCCACCCCTCGTAACACCAGAAACCCACTGTTAGACTGGGCGATTCGGCCGTTCACGGAGGCTTCCGTGGGCAGCCGCGATCTTACGATCCCAGACCCGAGCTCGCGAAAGGAGTGCCAGAATGCGTGCAGTCGACGCCCTGATGGAGTGCCTCAAGGCCGAGGGCGTCGAGGTCGTATTCGGCCTTCCCGGCGGCGCCAACCTCCCCACCTACGACGCCTTCTACGACGCCGGGATCCGCCATATCCTGGTCCGCCACGAGGCCGGCGGCGGGCACGCCGCCGAGGGCTATGCGAAGGCGACCGGGAAGGTCGGGGTCTCGCTCGGCACCAGCGGCCCCGGCGCGACCAACCTGGTGACGCCGATCTGCGACGCGATGATGGACTCCGTCCCAGTGGTGTTCCTGACAGGGCAGGTGCGGACGGAGCTGCTGGGGACCGACGGCTTCCAGGAGGCCGACACGATCGGGATCACGATGCCGATCGTCAAGCACAGCTTCATGATCCAGCACCCGCTCGAGATCCCGCGCTCGATCCACGAGGCGTTTCACATCGCGCGCAGCGGGCGTCCGGGACCGGTGGTCGTCGACATCCCACAAGACCTCAGCCGGGCCGACATCCCGTATGAACCGGTCACCGACGTTCACCTGCCCGGCTACCAGCCCACCACCGAGGGCAACCAGAAGCAGATCAGGCTGGCCGCGAAGGCGCTGGCGAACGCGCGCCGTCCGGTGATCTACGCCGGCGGCGGGGTGATCAGCGCCAACGCGTCAGCGGAGCTGACCGAGCTCGCGCTCGCCGACCGCTTTCCCGTCACCTGCACGGTGATGGGCCTGGGCGGCTTTCCCGCGCCGCACGAGCAGTGGCTGGGGATGCTCGGCATGCACGGCACCCGCGCTGCCAACTACGCGATGGACGAGGCCGACCTGATCGTCGCGATCGGAGCCCGCTTCGATGACCGGATCACGGGCAAGCTGTCGGAGTTCGCGCCGCGGGCGAAGTTCATCCACATCGACATCGACCCGGCCGAGATCTCGAAGAACGTCCCGGCGCACATCCCGATCGTCGGCGACGCCAAGAACATCGTCCCGCGGCTGACCGCCGAGTACCGCGCGCTGGAGGCGGAGTCCGGGCGGCTCGAGGAGTGGTGGAGCCGGATCAACACCTGGCGTGAGCGCCACCCGCTGGGCTACGAGGACTCGAAGGACTCGGAGATCAAGCCGCAGTACATGATCCAGGCGCTGTACGAGGCCACCGGCGGCGACGCGATCGTCACCAGCGACGTCGGTCAGCACCAGATGTGGACCGCCCAGTACTTCCACTTCAAGGAGCCACGGCGATGGATCAACTCGGGCGGCCTCGGCACGATGGGCTTCGGGCTGCCGGCCGCGATGGGCGCCAAGGTGGGGTGTCCGGATCAGACCGTCGTGTGCGTTGCCGGCGACGGGTCGGTGCAGATGAACATGCAGGAGCTCGCGACCTGCGCCCAGGAGGGGATCGCGATCAAGGTGTTCATCATGAACAACGGCTACCTGGGAATGGTCCGCCAGTGGCAGGAGCTGTTCTGGGACAAGCGCTACAGCCAGGTCGACATGGGCCAGTGGCCTGACTTTGTCAAGCTCGCCGGCGCGTACGGCGCGACCGGGATGAGGTTGGAGGACAAGACCACGCTGGTCGAGGACATGCGTGAGGCGCTCGCGACCGACGGCCCGGTGCTCGTCGACGTGCGTGTCACCCGTGAGGAGAACACCTATCCGATGATCCCGGCCGGCCAGCCCGCAAGGAACATGGTGGGCTGATGGGCGAGCCGGCGACAAAGGAATTGCTCTCGCTCGACGAGCTCGAGGCCGCCAGCGGCGTGCGTACCGGCCGCAAGCACATCCTCTCGATCACGGTCGAGAACAAGCCGGGCGTCCTGACCCGGATCGCGGGGCTGTTCGCACGCCGCGGATTCAACATCGACACGCTCGCCGTCGGGCCGACCGAGGACGAGCGTGTCTCGAGGATCACGCTGACGCTCGACGGCGCGGTGCACCCGATCGATCAGGTCACGAAGCAGCTGCACAAGCTCGTCAACGTCCTCAAGATTCGTGACCTCGAGCCCCAGGAGACGCTCGCACGAGAGCTGGCGATCTTCAAGATCTCCGCCGACGGCGCGGCGCGAACCGAGGTGATGCAGATCTGCGAGATCTTCCGCGCGAAGATCGTCGACGTGACCCGCCGCTCGGTCATCGCGGAGATCACCGGCACGTGCGACAAGGTCGACGCGTTCGAGCAGCTGGTGCGGCCGTTCGGGCTGATCGAGATGGCCCGCACTGGCGAGATCGCGATCTCGCGTGGACGGAGCGAGACGTAGCGCGGCCAACGAGCTGAGCGCGCCCGGCGCCACCGGGCACGGCTCGGTCGTCACCTCGCTCGAGACCTCTTTCGAGCGGGGCCTCCACGGTGCCCTCACCGCCGCGCTGCGCAAGGCGCGAGCCTCCGGTGTCCCGGTGATCGCCAGCCGGACCGCGGTACTGGCCGGTGCGCACGACCCGACGGCGATCGCGGTCGCCTCGAGGCGGCAGGGCGAGCATTGGTTCTGTTTCGAGCAGCCCGACCGCCAGGGCTCCGCGCTGGCGGCCCTGGGATCCGTGCGCGTGCTCGAGGCAAGCGGCGAGGACCGGTTTGTCCAGGTTGCGCGCCGGTGGCGCGCGCTGTCCGCCTCCGCAGTCGCCGATTGGAGCGAAGATCCGCCTGCCTCCGGACTGATCGCGCTCGGGGGCTTCGCCTTCGCACCCGATGGCGGCGGCTCGGCGGCATGGGAGGGCTTTGCGCCCGCCTCGCTGGTCGTACCCGAGGTTTCGCTCTCACGCCGGGATGGGCACACCGCGCTGACCGTCAACCTCGAGGTTGCGCCGGATGACACGCTCGCGGATCTGACCCGGCGAGCATTGGGGCGCCTCGGCGAGCTCCGAAGCGCGCCGCTCCCGCTGCTCGATCCCGCGCCCACCGGCGTCTACCGAGTCCAGAGTCCGATGCCGCCGTCGCATTACGAGGAGGCCGTGGCACGGGCGGTGCAGCGAATCCGCGCCGGCGAGCTCGAAAAGGTCGTGCTGGCGCGGGAGGTCGAGGTGCACGCGCCCGTCGCGCATGCTCCCGGCGCTGTGTTCGGCCTCCTGCGTGACGAGTTCCCGTCCTGCTACGTGTTCGCCGTCGGCCGCGGCGACGCGACTTTCATCGCGGCCAGCCCCGAGCTCCTCGTCCGACGCGAGGGCCAGCGCGCGAGCACGGTCGCGCTTGCAGGCTCGGTCGGCCGCAGCGCCGATCCGGCGGTCGACGACCACCTCGGCGAGCGGCTGCTGCACAGCGATAAGGACCGTGAGGAGAACGCGATCGTCGCCCGGCGGATTGCCCGCACGCTGCGGCCCTACTCGGTGTGGGTGACGTCGGCCCCCGAGCCGGTGCTCGTCCGGGTCGCCAACATCCAGCACCTGGCGATGCCGATCCGCGCGCAGCTCGCCTCGGCTGCGTCCGCGATCGAGCTGGCCGGCGCGCTTCACCCGACGCCCGCGGTTGGCGCCGAGCCTCGGGAGCGCGCGGCGAGCCTGATCCCTGCACTCGAGGGGATCGATCGCGGCTGGTACTCGGGACCGATCGGCTGGACGGACGCCTCGGGAGACGGGGAGTTCTGCGTCGCGCTTCGGTGCGCGTTGCTCCGCGCCCAGCTCGCGCGCCTGTACGCCGGCTGCGGAATCGTCCGTGACTCCGACCCGGCGGCGGAGCTGGCCGAGACCGAGGTCAAGCTGGGCGCGCTGTTACCGCTCCTGGCAGGCTGAGCCGGTCGTGTTGCGTGAAAGGCGCTGTGCGCCCGTGCCGGACTCCAGCTGACCGAAGCCAACATCAAGGTCGTTGGTTCGCCGTTGCTGCTCCGCCGCCGCCCTGAGCGCCGTCGGCTCCGCCATGTCCAGCGGCTGGTCGAGGACGAAGGTCTCGATCGTGATGTCGGGCTCGAGGCTCACCTCATAGAGGAAGGCGAGCACGCGCCGGCCGGTGAGCTGCTCGACCGTCTGCTTGTAGCGGTCAGCCATGAGATCCAGGAACTGCTTGCGGATCGCGATCACGCGGTCCGGTTCGCCGCGGTCGACCAGCGTCCGTTCGAACGCCGTCAGGCCGTTGGCACGTGTAACGACGACGATCAGGTCATCGTTCAGATAGGTCTTCGCGTGCATCGCGCCGCGGCCGTAGTGCCGGCGCCGGATCCCCACGACCGACGTCGATATGTCCGATAGCAAGGAGCCGTGGCCAGGCCCGCGTTCAGGGACGACCATCCCGAAGTTCGAGTCGTGATCCCCTGCCATTAGTCAACCCTCCTCGACCAAATCGCCTATCCCGTTGCTACCCCGGCGACGGGTGCCTCATTCAAACGGATTAGTTTGCCGGCACGGGCGGCGGCGCCGAGGGCGTAGCCTCAAGGGTGTGAGGTTGTGCTGGCGCTGATCTTGCTGGTCGCCTCGGTCGCCGTCGCCGACTCCGTCAACCCGTCGACGGTCGTTCCCGCGATCTGGATGGCGGGCACGCCCAAGGCGCACGTCGGGGTCTTCACAGCAGGCGTGTTCGCGACGTACCTCGCCGGTGGCCTGGTGCTCGTGTTGGGGCCGGGGCCCGCGCTGATATCCGCTCTTCACCATATGCGCGGTGCCGTCGAGCACGCGGTGGAAGCCGGGGTCGGTGTGGTCGTGCTGGCCGTGGCCGTGGGCTTGTGGCGCTCCCGCCACCGAGAGACGAGGGCGCGACTTCCGCGGCCAGGCTGCAGGCCACTGACGGCGTTCGGCCTCGGAGCGGGGATCATGGCGGTCGAGCTGCCGACTGCGTTCATCTACTTCGGCGCGATCTCGGCGGTGCTCGCAGCGCACCGGACGGCGGCCCTCGAGGTGGCAGCGCTCGTCGTCTACAACGCGGTGTTCGTTGTGCCGCTGCTCGTGATCCTCCTGATCCGTCGGCTCGCGGGCGACCGAGCCGAGCGGTGGCTTGCGTCCGGATGGGACCGTCTCGTCGGGTTTGCGCAGCTGCTCGTCGCCGGGCTCACGGGTACCGCCGGGGCCGCGCTGCTGATCGTCGGCGTTGTCGGCCTGGCGGCCCGGTAGACGGTGTCCCGGCCGGACGGAGCGTAAGGTGGCATTCGTGACCGGGGCATGGATCTCGACCTGAGCGGCAAGGTGGCGGTTGTCACCGGTGCGAGCAAGGGGATCGGTCTGGCCGTGGTGCGAGCTCTGTCCGCGGAGGGAGCCGACGTCGTAGCGGGGGCCCGCGGCATCGACTCGCTCGACGGCATCGAGCGAGTGGATGCAGTGTCCGTCGACCTCGGCGAGCCGGACGGACCGGCCCAGCTCATCGCCCATGCCGTCGAGCGGTTCGGACGGATCGACATCCTCGTCAATAACGTGGGCGCCGCGCACGTCCGCCTCGAGGGGTTTCTCAGCCTCACGGACGAGGATTTCGAAGCGTCGCTGCGCCTGAATTTCTTCTCCGCCCTTCGTGCGACGCGAGCGGCCGTCGCCGACATGAGCAAGCGCGGGCAGGGCACGATCGTCAACGTCGCGTCCGTCAACGCGTTCTTCGAACCGGACGGCGGCGTGATCGACTACGGCGCCGCGAAGGCGGCGCTCGTCAATGTCGCCAAGGCCCTCTCCCAGGAGCTTGGGCCGAGCGGCATCCGCATTACCAGCGTGTCGCCGGGGCCAGTCGCCACCGACCTGTGGCTCGGCCAGGGCGGCGTCGCCGACACGGTCGGCCGCGCCAACGGCGCTGGAGCAGACGCCGTACGGGATCAGATGGCCGCCGCGATGCCGACGGGCCGGTTCACGACCCCGGAGGAGGTCGCGATGATCGTGACGGTCCTCTGCTCGCCGCGGATGGCCAACGTCACCGGTGCGAACTGGGTGATCGACGGCGGCCTGATCAAGACGACGTGACGCGCACCATCTGCCACGGTCGGGCCTAACCGTCTGCGGTAAAACATGGCGGTGGAGTTGCGCGTGTGGGTGGCCAAGGCGTCCGATCGCGACGCAGTCACCCAGCTGCTCGGGGAGTTCCGCGACTGGTGGCAGAAGGATGAGCCGTCGGATACGTCGATCGCCGAGACGGTTGCGGGGCTGCTCGACGATCCTGGGACCGAGTACCTGCTTGCTGCGGCCGGCGACGACGATGCCGCGGGCATCTGCCAGCTGCGCTATCGCATGAGTGTCTGGACTCACGCGCAGGACTGCTGGGTGGAGGACCTATACGTCCGTGAGGGCCAGCGCGGGCACGGTCTCGGGCGCGCGCTGCTGGAGGCGACGTTGGCTCGTGCGCGGGCACGCGGATGTCGCCGCATCGAGCTCGACGTCCAAGAGGACAACGAAGGGGCGCTCGCTCTCTATAAGACCGTGGGCTTCTCCGCGGAGCCGAAGGGGCCCGCGCGCAGCCTGCTGCTCGGAATGCGGCTCGACGCCTAGGCCGGCGCCTGATCGCCGGGGCGTGTGACGAGCGCCGGGTGCTGGTCATCGGTGTTCGTGGCCCCGGGCGCCGGGGCTGGATCCGCGCCGGCGGCGGTCACGATCGCGGGATGCTGGGCGTCGGTGTTGGTGGGATCGCTCATCGGGGATCGGTTTACGTGAAGCTCGGCGCTTCTTCGTAGTGCGGGTAGCGGGCCTGCAGGTCGACCGCGAGCTGGATCAGACTTGCCTCCGAGAACGGCGCTCCGCCGAGCTGGATGCCAACGGGCAGACGGCTGGCGCTTGAGACGCCACCCGGGACGGTCACCACCGGGAAGCCGAGGTAGCTGAAGATGAAGGTCAGCAGGTTCGAGTTCTCCGAGTTCGTCACCGGACTCTGGAGCGTCGGATCCTGCCGCGCCGGGGGGTCGGCGAGCGACACCGGCATCGCGACCGCGTCGAGCCGGTTGTCTGCAAGCGTCGCTTTCCAGGTCGCTTGGTACGCAGCGCGCTGGCGATGAAGCGAGAGATATTCGAGCGCACCGAGGTTCAGCGACTGGATCAGGCTCAGCATCTGGGCGGCCGGGGGCTTGTACGAGGAGGCCTGGCTGGGGTACCAGTGGCGGTGGTAGGACAGCGCGTCGGTGTAGAACTGAAGCGGGCCGAGCGTGCCGAACGGATCGGCTGGCACCGGCAGCCCGACGAGCGCGGCGCCCAGCGAGCGAAGCTCCTGGCAGGTCCGTGAGAAGATCTCGGCCGGGCCCGCGTCCGGTGTCCCGAGGTTCGTCGGCACGCCAATCCGTGTCCCGGTGAGCGGCTTGGCTCCGCCTCGCGGCAGCGTCGGGAAGCGAGCCGGCGGCGCCGGCGCGACGTCGGTCGACGGATCGTTCGCGTCCTGGCCGGCGAGTACGCCGAGCATCAGGCTGCAATCGGCGACCGTGCGACCCATCGGGCCGCAGTGGTCAAGCGCCCACGCCAGCGGAATCACGCCGTAGGCACTGACGAGCCCGAACGTCGGCTTGATCGAGCTCACCCCGCAGAAGGCCGCGGGAATCCGGAGCGAGCCGAGCGTGTCCGACCCCATCGCGGCCGGCACCATGCGCGCGCCGAGCGCCGCTGCGCTACCGCCGCTCGAGCCGCCCGTGATCCTGGAGGTGTCCCAGGGATTCCCGCACTGCGGCGTGACCGCGAGGAACGCGAACTCATCCGTGTGGGTGTGCCCGAGGAGGACCATCCCCGCGGCCTTAAGCCTGGCCCACGCGTCGCTGTCGCCGGTCGCGACGTTGCCGGCGAGGACCTGCGAGGACGCCGTTACCGGCAGCCCGCTGACCGCGTACAGGTCCTTCAACCCAAGCGGGATTCCGCACAGCGAGGGGACCGTGGCGCCACGGCTGCGTCTGGCTCCGAGGCGGGCATCGGCTGCTGCTGCCAGCTGCCCCGCCATCT
>DATKFF010000738.1:0-3971 GCA_035511595.1 Solirubrobacteraceae bacterium
AAGCAGCCGAAAGCAGCGGAGAAAAAGGAGCCCGGCCGGTATGGACCACACCCCTCAAACACAACTTGATCACGAGGTTCCGGCAGGCCACGGTCTCTCGGTCCGGCGATACTTCACGACGGCCGGTCAGCATCCGTTCGATTCCGTCGAGTGGGAGCTGCGCGACGCGCGCATCGGTCACGGGGACAAGATTTCCTTCGAGCAGCGCGACGTCGAGTTTCCGAAGACGTGGTCGCAGAACGCCACCAACATCGTGGCCCAGAAGTACTTCCGCGGGCAGCTCGCGTCACCCGTGCGCGAGCGCTCGGTCAAGCAGATGATCGGGCGCGTCGCAGGCACGATCGCGACCTGGGGGCGTGAGCGCGGCTACTTCGCGACGCACGAGGACAGCGAAGCGTTCGAGGCCGAGCTCACCTACATCCTGCTTCACCAGATGGCGGCGTTCAACTCGCCGGTCTGGTTCAAC
The DNA here is from genome assembly GCA_035511595.1 of Solirubrobacteraceae bacterium. GTDB lineage: Bacteria > Actinomycetota > Thermoleophilia > Solirubrobacterales > Solirubrobacteraceae > Palsa-465. The sequence continues at coordinate 467 of DATKFF010000738.1, forward strand.
GTCGGCTGGCATCCGGTGGGCGACCCGAAGATGCAGGCGAGCGCCTGCTTCATCCTCTCCGTCGAGGACAACATGGAGTCGATCCTCGAGTGGAACACCAAGGAGGGGATCATCTTCCGCGGCGGCTCCGGCTCGGGAATCAACCTCTCGAAGATTCGCGGCTCGATGGAGCCGCTCAGCCGTGGCGGCACGGCCTCGGGCCCGGTCTCATTCATGCGCGGCGCCGATGCGTGGGCCGGCTCGATCAAGTCCGGCGGCGGTACCCGCCGGGCGGCCAAGATGGTTGTGCTCGACGTCGATCACCCGGATATCCGCGAGTTCATCTGGTGCAAGGCCAAGGAAGAGGACAAGGCCGCGGCGCTCCGCGAAGCCGGCTTTGACATGTCGATCGACGGGGACGGCTTTCACTCGATCCAGTACCAGAACGCCAATAACTCGGTCCGCGTCACCGACGAGTTCATGCAGGCGGTCGAGAACGACGAGGACTGGCACCTGATCGCGCGTAGCACCGGCGAGCCGATCGGCGACCCGATCCCTGCGCGTGAGCTGATGAAGGAGATTGCCGAGGCCGCGTGGCGCTGCGCCGACCCGGGCGTCCAGTACGACACGACGATCAACCAGTGGCACACCTCTCCGGTGTCGGGCCGGATCAACGCGTCAAACCCGTGCTCGGAATACATGCACGTCGACGACTCGGCCTGCAACCTGGCGTCGCTCAACCTGATGAAGTTCCGCCGCGCCGACGGCACGTTCGACGTCGACTCGTTCAAGCACGCCGTTGACGTTGTGCTCCTGGCGCAGGAGATCATCGTCTCTCCGTCCAGCTACCCGACCCAGAAGATCGGCGAGAACGCACGCTCGTTCCGCCAGCTCGGACTCGGCTACGCGAACCTCGGCGCCTATCTGATGTCGAACGGGATGCCGTACAACTCCGACGAAGGCCGCGCGACGGCTGCCGCGATCACCGCCCTGATGACCGGCCGCGGCTACCTCGGCTCGGCGCGGATCGCCTCAGCGATCGGTGCGTATGACCGCTATACCGAGAACCGAGAGCCGCACAACGCGGTGATGCGGATGCACCGCGACGCCTCCCATGTGATTCCCGACTCGGCCTGCACCGACACCCCGCTGCTCGATGCCGCGCGGGCTACGTGGGACGAGGCGGTCGCCGCGGGCGAGGCGTACGGCTACCGCAACGCCCAGGCGACGGTGCTTGCTCCGACCGGCACGATCAGCTTCCTGATGGACTGCGATACCACCGGCGTCGAGCCGGACTTCTCGCTCGTGAAGTTCAAGGAGCTCGTCGGCGGCGGCCAGATGACGATCGTCAACCGCACGATCCCGCTGGCGCTCCAGAAGCTCGGCTACAGCGACGAGCAGATCGATCAGATCGTCGCCTACGTCAACGAGCACGGGACGATCATCGGCGCCCCGGACCTCGCCGACGAGCACCTCCCGGTGTTCGACGTGGCGGTCGGCGAGCGCGCGATCTCGCACATGGGCCACATCAAGATGATGGGCGCGGTGCAGCCGTTCATCAGCGGCGCGATCTCGAAGACCGTCAACCTCCCCGAGTCGGCGACCGTCGACGACATCGCCGATGCCTATCTGCAGGCCTGGCGGCTGGGGATCAAGGCGCTGGCGATCTACCGCGACGGCTCCAAGACCGCACAGGCGCTGCGCACCGATGCCCAGAAGGACGCTCCCGCGCCGCTGACCCAGGCCGAGCTCGACCGGGCCGTCGCGGAGGCGCTGGCTCAGGCGCCGCCGAAGCGTCGGCGGATGCCGCGTGAGCGCCAGTCGATCACCCACAAGTTCTCGCTCGCCGGGCACGAGGGCTACATCACGGCGGGGATGTACGAGGACGGGACCGTCGGCGAGATCTTCCTCACCGATATCGGCAAGGAGGGCTCGACGCTACGCGGGATGATGAACGCGTTCGCGACCGCGATCTCGATCTCGCTGCAGTACGGCGTGCCGCTCGAGACGCTCGTGCGCAAGTTCAGCTACATGCGGTTCGAGCCCGAGGGGATGACGACCAACCCGGAGATCCCATTCGCCAAGTCGATGCCCGACTACATCATGCGCTGGCTCGCCTCCCGGTTCCTCGATGCCGACCTCCAGGAGGAGCTCGGGATCCTGACGCCAGAGGTCAGGGCGCGGAAGGCCGCGCAGGACGCCGCCAGCTCGCACGTGAGCGACACCGCCGGCCCGCCGGCTTCGGAGGGCACAGGCGAACCAAAGGGCGAAGGAAACGGCAACGGCTCCTCGACCGCCTCGGCGGTTCCGGCGGCGACCGCTTTCACCGACGAGCCACCGGTGCTTCCGGCCGCGCTGACGGGTCTCGACCTCGGCCCGGCCTGCCAGCAGTGCGGCGGCATGATGCAGCGGACAGGCAGCTGCTACACGTGCTCGAGCTGCGGGTTCAATACCGGCTGCGGCTAGACAGAGGGGTAGAAGTCATTCCGGTGTCGTCCGATTGGTCGCCGGATTGTTCGAGTAGGTCATGAAGCGACCAGGAGCCCCGCTGGCGACGCGGGGCTTCGTGTTTCAGGGCAGTTCATCCGCGACTACTGTCCTCCCTCCGCCGTGGCCTTCAGCCTCTCAAGCGAGGTATGCCAGCGCTGCTTGATGTCGCGCGAGGCGATCGGAGCGGCCAACTTGCCCAGGCCCTTGAAACTAACGTCGTCGTCCACCCGCAGGGCGGTCCCCGCCGGGGACGCGCTCAGGGTGTAGCGCACGTGCCTGGAGAACGTCTTGGCCTCCTGGTCTTCCTCGAGGACGCTCGGGGCCTCCGAGCGCGCAACCCGCGCATCGACCTCCTCCTTCGTACGGGTACGGTAGAGGTGGTCATCGCGCGTGCCCGGCGCCGGGTAGTCCGCCGAGCGTGAGCGAGTCTCGAGGTAGCCGTCGAACCAGCGCTCCGGCGCGCCGATCGCTAGCCAGACCTTCTCCGGTGGCCGGGCAATGTCGATGGTCTCAGTGAAATGCGGCATGTTGCCTCCTTTGCTTCGTGGTGACCCTACTGCTGGCGCGGGACGCGTCAGCGCTGTTCAACTCCGCTCCGCTGGTCGCTGCGCGAGTGCGTTCAGCGTGCCGGCGGGACGGCGCCGAGCGCGGAGCAGGAGCCGACCGCCGGCGAGGCGATCGTGGGCTTCTCGGCGACTTCGGCGCCGCGCGAGAATCGCTGCTGGGCGCAAGACCAGATCGAGGCCGTTGGGTGGGCATCGCAACCGTTTCACCGGCGTCGGCTCCTGCCGTCCGTCGAAGTTCGATCTCGGGCAGTAGCCATGCGAGCAGGAAGGCGACTGCGGCGATCGGGACCGCGATCAGGAACACCGTTTGCAGCGAATGTGCGTACGCACCCGTGAATGCTGAGTGGGCCGCCCCGGGGAGCCTCGCGAGTACTTGCGGGCTGACACTCCCTCCGGTCACGCCGGCGGGCAGCTTGACGCCCACGAGGTGCTTGGCGAGGTTACCCGTGAGCACGTTCGCGAAGATCGCG
>DATKFF010000739.1:0-3155 GCA_035511595.1 Solirubrobacteraceae bacterium
GCGCCATCCTCGGCCCGGCTCTCGTGCAGGAGGCGCGGCGCGAGCGCCGCCAACGCGAGGCCGATCGGTACGTTGACGAACAGGACCCAGCGCCATCCGAGCCCGCTGGTCAGGATCCCGCCGAGGAGCACGCCGGCGGCGGCGCCAGCACCGGCCACGGCTCCCCAGACGCCGAGCGCGCGGTTGCGCTCCGAGCCCTCAGCGAACGTCGTCGTGATGATCGACAGCGCGGCCGGAGAGACAATCGCGGCGCCAAGGCCCTGAACGGCGCGGGCGGCCAGCAGCCAGCCCTCTGATTGCGCGATTCCACCTGCGAACGAGGCAAGCGAGAACACCACCGCGCCGACCATGAACATCCGCCGGCGCCCAAGCAGGTCGGACAGTCGCCCCCCGAGCAGCAGGAACCCACCGAACGTCAGCGTGTACGCGTTCACGACCCAGGAGAGGTCGGTGCGGGAGAAGTGCAGGTGCCTTCCGATCGACGGGAGCGCGACGTTGACGATCGACGCGTCGATCACGACGATGAACTGCGCCATCGCGAGCAGCAGCAGCGCGAGGTTCTTCGCGCGGGCCGTGTCGTCGGGGTCGGTTGGGCTGGGATCGGTGAGGGCTTCGGTCGTCATCTCGAAAGCTGGACCTCCGGTCGGGCTGTGTCGATAAGTCGGACGCGATCGTGGCCAGCGCGCCGGTGATACGTCATCGCCAGATCCCATCGATCACTGGTTGTCAGCCCCAAGAACCGCGGGCAGGACGCCAGGAGCGCGCGACGGGCGACGACCGGCCTACGGCCGTCGGGCGCTCTTCGACTCCCCTGATCCAGGCGATGACGGATCACCTTGCGCTCACCGATCATCAGCCCGTGCGAATTTCACGCCAGCTCGAGATCGAACGCCCGACGCCCCCGAGGCGGACCCGGTTGAGATCTGATTGGACGGCGTAACCTGATCGGAGAAGTCGACCGCAGCGACCGCATTACCACCATGGCGACGACGGAGCGCGGGGAGCACGCGCAGCCGATCTCAAGAGACGATTCGGTCGCCCGCGGCCTACTCGACCGGGAAGACCTCCTCCAGATGCTGGCCCGCGCCGTGACCAAGCGGGTCACGGTCGTCTCGGCGCCGCCGGGAAGCGGGAAGACCTCGCTCTTGAGCGCGTGGGCTCGGCGCTCGAGCAGCTTTCGTCGGGTCGCGTTTGTGTCCGTCGACCGCGACCAGCAGGACGCCCAGCGCTTCTGGTGCGCCGTCTTGGAGGCGATCAGCGGGCCGACGTCCTCGGTCGGTGCTGAGACATCACCTGCGGCGATCGCTTCACTCGATGCCGACGAGCTGCTGGAGAGGGTCATTTCGGAGCTCGCCGACCAAGTCGAGCCGGTGCTGGTCATCGACGACCTCCACGAGCTGAGGTCGGCCGACGCCCCTATGCAGCTCGAGCATCTGCTCGCGGTCCTGCCGAGCTCCGCGCGCGTGGTGCTGTCGTCTCGGTGGGATCCGCCGATCAGGCTGCACCAGCTCAGGCTTGCCGACGAGGTGGCGGAGATTCGGGCCAGCGATCTCGACTTCACTGAGGGCGAGACTCGCGAACTGCTCGGTGCGTCCGGGATCAGCCTGTCCGACAGCGGGGCGGCCTCGTTGTACGAGCACACAGAGGGTTGGGCCGCCGGCCTGCGCTTGGCGGTGATCTCGCTCAGCGATCACCCGGATCCCGAGCGCTTCGTGGCCGAGTTCTCGGGCACCGACAGGGCAATCGGGGAGTATCTGATGGCCGAGATGCTCGAGCGCCAGTCGAGCGAGGTTCAGAGCATGCTGTTGCGAACCTCGCTCGTCGACCGGGTCAGCGGTGAACTCGCCGACCAGCTGGCGGGCCGCACGGGCTCGGAGCGGATGCTGCTCGAGCTTGAGAACGCCAACGCGTTCGTCGTGTCGCTCGACGCGCAGCGCACCTGGTTTCGCTACCACCAGCTACTGGCCGATTTCCTGCGCCTGGAGCTACGCCGCAGGTTGTCCGATGAGGTTCCCGACCTCCATCGCCGGGCTGCCAACTGGTTCGCTGACCACGGCGAGGCCGTCGAGGCAGTGCGACACATGCTCGCGGCCGGCGACTGGCCGGACGCGGCGCGGCTGCTCGCGGACCACCTGTTCAGTTTGACGCTCGACGGGCAGGAGGGCACGATCGCCGGGCTGCTGCGGTCCTTCCCCGAGGGGGTATCAGCCGATCATCCTGAGCTGGCGGTGGTCCGCGCGGCGGTCGAGCTCGCACAGGGCCGGTTGGAGGAGGCGGGTGCTCAGCTGGCGCTGGCCGAGTCCCACGTCCAGACCGCCCCGACTGGCCGCCGCCGACGCCTCGCGGTTGCGATCGCGTCATCGCGGTTGGCGTTGGCACGCCGCAGCGGCCAGTTCACCGAAGTAATGGAGCAGGTGAACCTGCTTGACGCCTCGACGGCAGACGAATCGAGCGACCAGATCGCGATCGACAGTGAGCTGCGGGGAGTCGCGCTCATGAATCTCGGGATCGTCGAGACCTGGTCTCGGCGATTCGACGATGCCGAGCGGCACCTCTCCGAGGGCGCCGAGCTCGCCAACGCGATCGGCCGGCCGTACCTCGAGGTCGCGTGTCGCGCTCACCAAATTTTCCCGACAACGCTTGTCTCGCTCGCGAGCGCGCGCGAACGGGGGCGTCAGGCGGTCTCCCTGGCCGAACGCTATGGCTTGGGCGATCGGCCGATGCTCGCGCCCGCGCTTGGGGCGGTTGCCTTCTGGGCGATCTGGATGGGAGAGTTCGACGAAGGAGAGAGCGCGCTGCGCCGCGCCAGGGAGGTCGCCGAGCCGCAAATTGACCCGGCCGCCGCGGTACTGCTGCACCTGGTGACAGGCCAGTTGCACGCGGCTCGCCTGGAGCATCAAGCGTCGCTCGAAGCATTCGCGGCAGGAGCGCGAACGCAGTCGCTGATGACAGGTGTCCACGCTCTCGCGACGCCGGTCGTCGGATGGCTCGCGGCCGCGCAGGCTCGGCTCGGAATGCCAGACGAGGCGCGCGCGACGCTAACCGGATTCTCCGCCGAACACGAACGGATGGGTTTCATTTACAACGCGCGTGCAGTGATCTGCCTGGCGGAGGGAGACCCCAGTGCGGCGCTGGACCTACTCCGAGACGTCCGG
>DATKFF010000740.1:0-13904 GCA_035511595.1 Solirubrobacteraceae bacterium
CAGGTGTGCAAGGTGCCGATCTTCTCCAGGGGCTCGAGCGCCGATGAGAACTCGCTGATCTCTGCGGGCCGGATCATGATCGCGGAGAACAACTACGGCTATACCGGGCCGACATCGCTCGAGGGCACGGTGAGCGCCCCCGGATTCGTGCGCGTGGATCTCAACCGCAGCGGGAACGGGTGCCACCGTGTCTGGGCCAACACGACCGAGTCGGCGCCGACGGTGGTCTCGAAGATGGCGCTGGCCAACGGCCTCGTCTACACCTACACGACCGACGCAAACGGCGATTGGTACTGGACCGCGCTCGACTACCGGACCGGGAAGGTGGTCTACAAGGTGCTGGCCGGGAACGGCGTCGGGTACAACAACAACTACGCAGGGATCTCGATCGGCCCGGGCGGCACCGAGTACCTCGGGGCGCTCGGCGGCATCATCGCGTTGCGCGACGGCGGCTAGCCGCCAGGCCACACGGCCACGAACTTCGGCCGGCCGCGCAGGTTGAAAGTTGACTTCACCGCGTACCTGCAATAACACTCCTGGAGTCTGCGGATTCAGCTTCGGGAGAGCGCGAGATGAGACTACGTCGTCGGCAGGTTTCGGGATTGCGCGCTGCGCTGGCGTGCGCGGCAGTGGGAGGAGCGCTGCTCGCGGCTGCGAGCGCCGCGAGCGCTAGCCCCCGCCCCAGCTACAGCCTCGCAACCGTCGGGGCGTTCGGGGGTGAGCCGAGCATTGCCGCCAACAGCCATGGCGAGCTGTACGACACGACGCCGAGTGGCGGCACCATCATGTACCGATCCACCAACGGCGGGACCAGCTGGACGCAGACCGCGACCGCGGATCCGTCCAGCGGCGATGACTGTGTCTTCACCGACCAGAGCAACGCGCTCTATCTCTGCAATCTCGCCGGCAGCCAGTCGAGCGCTCCGTTGCAGGCCGACGTGTGGAAGTCGCTGAACGACGGCAGCTCGTGGATCTACGGCAACAACCAGATCAACACGGCCGCCGGCTCGAACCTCTGCGGGACGAGCTGCAATCCGTTCGGCGTCGACCGCGACTGGGCGGACGCCTACATCCCACCCCGCGGCACGACCAGCACCGCCCGGGTCGTGCTCATGTACCACGACTTCTACGGCCCGAGCCAGATCTGGGTGAACATCTCGACCGACGGGGGCAAGACGTTCGGCCCTTCGGAGAACATCCTCGCCAACATGACGACGACGGCCGCCGACCAGGGCGCCGTCGCCGAGGCGGACTCGGCGTGCAACACGGTTCCCGCGGGCCTGAGGATCGAGAAGACCGGTCCGCACCCGGGGCGTATCTACGCCGCCTGGATCGCCTCCGACCCGGAGAGCGCGGCCACCGGCTGCAACGTCACGATGGTCCAGTCGTTCCACAACCTGTTCGTCGCCTGGTCCGACGACGGCGGCGCCACGTGGACGCCACAGCTCGCCTACGACGCCGGTGTCGGCCACGACGCCTCGACTCCGTTCGTGTCGTTCACGCTCGACAACCGCGGCAACCCGTACTTCGGGTTCGCGGCGCCGGGGCCGAGCGACAACCCGGCGGCGTGCGCGGCCGAGTCGACCGCCGGCACCGTCCAGTCCGATCCGACCTGCGCCTACCACATGTGGGTCGCGTGGTCATCCGATCAGGGGAGCACCTGGGACGGCGGCGGCGGGACCGTGCCCGGCAGCGCCGCGGCCGCGTACGAGGTCGATCCCTCGAGCGGCCCCCAGACCGACGTGTTCCCGGCGATCGCCGCCGGCAGCCCTGGGAAGGTCGACGTCGCGTGGGTGCACACGAACGAGACCGAGCCGACGGACCCGCTCGGCAAATTCGATCCGGGCGGCTGCGCCGGCCCGAGCGCGACCGGCGCCGCGTCGTTCTATCCGCCCACGTGCAGCTGGAACCTGTACGCGGGCCAGTCGCTCGATCTCAGCGCTTCCCCGGCGAAGGCGGTGTGGACGACCGGCGCTGTCACCACCACGCCGATGCACGTCGGCGACATCTGCAACCTCGGGATCTTCTGTGTCTCGCCGGCGTCGAACCGGAACCTGCTCGACTTCATCTCGGAGACCGTCAGCCCGACGAACGGGCTGGCGCACATCGCCTACGCCGACGACAACAAGGTCAACAAGCTGAGAGTTGCCAATCAGACGTCTGGTCCGAACGTGCTCGGCCCAGCCGGGTAGGGCGTTCTCGGCGCCGGTTACTACCCGCCGCTCGCGAAATAGTCCGCGTTGATCTTCGTGAAGCGCGTCCACTCTTGGGGCAGCTGGTCCTCGGCGAAGACTGCGTCGACCGGGCAGGCCTCGACGCAGGCGTCGCAGTCAATGCACTCCTCGGGGTCGATGAACAGCTGCCGGACGTCGGCAAAGCCGGGCTCGTCCTCCGTGGGATGGATGCAATCCACCGGGCATACCTCGACGCATGAGAGGTCCTTCAGGTCGATGCACGGCTCAGCAATCACGTAGGTCATCAAGGAATCCTGCGGTTACAGTTGGATCGAATGCCGGCGCGGCGGCGTCCGCGTTACGGCTCGACGCGATATTAGGTCACGCACACGAGGAGGGTCAGATAGGGCGGTTCCCGGGATCGTTTCTGGTGCTCCAGCACATCGCGTGCGAGCCGCCGGGGGCCTACGAGGACGAGTTGCGGGCCTGGGGGGCCGAGCTCCAACGGGTCCAACTGGGCGAAGGCGAATCTCTTCCTGGCTGGCGAGACTTCGACGGGATCGTGGCGATGGGTGGCCCGATGGGCGCGTACGACGACCAGGTGTTGCCGTGGTTGCGAGCCGAGAAGCGACTGATTGCTGATGCCGTCCGTGCCGGTACTCCGTTCTGGGGAGTCTGCCTCGGCGCTCAGCTGCTCGCCGCCAGCCTCGGCGCGCCTGTGCAGCCGGGACTGAGGCCCGAGATCGGCATGCTCACCGTCAAGCTGACCGCGCAAGCAGGCCACGATCCGGTGTTCTCGATCCTGCCCGACGAGTTCCCCGCGCTGCAATGGCACGGCGACACGTACGAGCTTCCGGCGGGCGCCGTCCAGCTGGCCTACTCCGACGCCTACAAGCAGCAGGCGTTCGTTGTCAACCGCGCGTACGCGCTCCAGTTCCATCTCGAGGTCGACGCCAATCTCGCCGGCCAGTGGGGCGACGTGCCGGCATATGCCTCGAGCCTCGAGGCCGTGCTGGGCGACGGAGCGCTGCCGCGACTGCTCGGGCAGGTCGCCGCCCGGCAGTACGAGACGACCCGCCTGGCCAGGCGCCTGTTCGCAGCGTGGCTCGAGCACGTCGTCGGGCTAGAAGTGCCGGTGACGCCGGCGTCGTGAGGACTAGCTACTAGCCCAGAGGCGCCAACACGGAGACCGCAAACCCGACCTACCCCCCAACGGTCGTCAGCCCGGGAATCCAGCTCGTCCCCGCGAGCGGCACGCGCGCCATCGCCGCCGCCTCGATCGTTAGCGCCACCAAGTCCTCGGGCTCGAGGTTGTGCACGTGCGACTTGCCGCACGCGCGGGCCAGGGTCTGGGTCTCGAGTACCAGCGTGCGCAGATAGTTGGCCAGGCGGTGGCCGCCGACGATCGGGTCGAAGCGCGCCGCCAGCTCCTCGTCCTGGGTGGTGATCCCGACCGGGTCCAACCCCGCCTGGTAGTCGTCGTAATAGCCAGCGGCCGATCCGATCTTCCGGTAGTCGGCGTCGTGTTCCGGGGCGTTGTCGCCGAGCGCGATCAGCGCCGCGACGCCGATCGAGACCGCGTCAGCGCCGAGCGCGAGCGCCTTAGCGACGTCGGCACCTGTGCGAATCCCGCCGGAGACGATCAGCTGCACCTCGCGGTGCATGCCCAGCTCCTGGAGCGACTCGACCGCCTGGGGGATTGCGGCCAGGATCGGAATCCCGACGTGCTCGATGAAGACCTCTTGCGTCGCCGCTGTGCCACCCTGCATTCCGTCGAGGACGATCGCATCAGCTCCGGCCTTGACCGCGAGGGCGACGTCGTAGTAGGTGCGCGTGGCCCCGACCTTGACGTAGATCGGGATCCGCCAGTCGGTGATCTCGCGTAGCTCCTGGATCTTGATCTCGAGATCATCGGGGCCGGTCCAATCGGGGTGGCGACACGCGCTGCGCTGGTCGATTCCCCTTGGCAGATCGCGCATCTCGGCGACCCGGTCGGAGATCTTGTGCCCGAGCAGCATCCCGCCTCCACCGGGCTTTGCGCCCTGACCCACGACCACCTCGATTGCGTCGGCACTGCGAAGGTCGTCAGGGTTCATGCCGTAGCGGGAAGGGAGCAGCTGATAGACGAGGGTGCGCGAGTGCTCGCGCTCCTCGGGCGTCATCCCGCCGTCTCCGGTTGTGGTGCTGGTCCCGACCTCGGTGGCGCCGCGCCCGAGCGCCTCCTTGGCGCGCCCGGACAGGGCCCCGAAGCTCATGCCGGCGACCGTGACCGGGATGTCCAGCCGGATCGGCTCGCGAGCGAACCGGGTTCCGATCACGACGTCGGTCCCGCACCGCTCCCGGTAGCCCTCGAGCGGGTAGCGCGAGACGCTCGCGCCTAGGAACAGCAGGTCGTCGAAGTGCGGGACGCGCCGCTTGGCTCCAAAGCCCTTGATCGCGTACAGGCCCTCACGCGCGGCGCGCTGAATCTCCGCGATCGTGTCGCGGTCGAACGTCGCCGATTCGCGCAGGCCCGGATGCCAGCCGTTTCCGGAAGGCGGCATCTCAGTAGCTCTCCAGATTGTCGACGTGGAAGTTGTAAAGCCGGCGCGCGGACCCATAGCGACGAAACGCGCCGGGTTCGACGTCGCGAATCCCGGCACGCTGAAGCAGCTCGAGCAGCTGCGCCAGATCCGCCTCGGTCATCTCCTTCTCGATGCAATCCGCACCGAGGCTGGCAACGGAGCCGCGCACGAATAGCCGCGACTCGTAGAGCGAATCGCCCAGCGCTTCGCCCGCGTCGCCGCATACGACGACGGTCCCTTTCTGGGCCATGAACGCGCACATATGGCCAACCGAGCCACGCACCACCACGTCGGCTCCCTTCAGCGAGATCCCGCAGCGCGCCGAGGCGTCGCCGTGAATCACCAGCAAACCGCCGCGAGCGGTCGCGCCGGCCGACTGACTCGCGCTCCCCTCGACGACCACCGTCCCAGACATCATGTTCTCCGCGACCCCTACGCCGCAGTTGCCGCGGATGAGCACCGTCGCGAGCTTGTTCATTCCCGCGCAGTAGTAGCCGACGTGACCCTCGATCTCGACCCTGTGTGAGCCGTCCACGCCCACGGCGATCGCGTGCTGCCCACCTGGGTTGCGCACGATGACGTGACTCGGCTGCTCCGGGTCAAGGTCGTGCAGGAGCTGGTTCAGGCTGCGAGTGCTGTCGGCTGCGAGGTCGAACGAGACGACCTGCTCCCGGATCGCCTCAGGCGTAGCCATCAGGCCACCACCGCCGTTCCCCAGCTGTACACCCGGCCCGGTTCGGGCTCCCACGTAGTTGCGTCCTCCGCTCCGGGCAGCACCGCGATCGCTCGGTACTCGGATGCCATCGCCACCCAGTCCTCGGTCTCTGCCATTACGGCCGGCTTGCATGCGATCGGGTCACGAAGCACCGCGAAGCCCTCGGCGGTTCCTACCGCGAACGTATAGAAGCCGTCAAGGTCTTCCAGGCACCCTTCGAGCGCCTGCTCGAGACTGGCACCTTCACGAAGCCGCCAGGTCAAATAGCCGGCCGCGACCTCGCTGTCGTTGTCGGTCCGGAACCGGATCCCCTGGCGCTTCAGCATGCGGCGCAGGCGGTTGTGGTTTGAGAGCGACCCGTTGTGCACGAGGCACAGATCGAGGCCGGTGGAAAACGGATGCGAGTGCTCGGTGGTGACGCGACTTTCAGTGGCCATTCGTGTGTGACCGAGCGCGTGGCTGCCGCCAAGTTCGTGGAGAGCGAACCGGCGCACGAACTCCTGCGGGGGCCCGGCCTCCTTGTAGATCTCGATCGAGCGGCCCGCGCTCATCATCGTCAGCTCCGGATGGACCTCTGCCAGCCAGGCCTCTGCGGCGTCGGCGTCCGCGGCGATCTCGAAGATCGCGTGCGTGGCGCGCACCTTGTGCGGCGAGAGTTCTCCGAAGGCCTGCTCGAGCTCGGCGCCGAGCTCAGCCCACCCCGGTTGAGTCGTCGGAGAGTGCAGCGAGACCTTGCACCATCCCGCCCGCGCGGGATCGCGGTAGAAAGCGACCCCGGCGCTGTCGGGGCCGCGGTCGGAGAGTTGCGCGAGCATTCGCGAGAGCTGCACCCCTAGCTGCGAGTGCAGCCGGGAGGACTTGGTGTATAGGCCTGCTATTCCGCACATCCGGAGCAGCGTAGACACTTGGATAAAGGGCTCCAATAGCGCCCCAGGGCACACTTTCGCTCGCGAATGTGGTGGCTCGCGCTACACGCGCGGCGTCGTCTACGAACCGAGCTGACGCTGGCTCCGCCGCACGAGCGCGAGCGCGTCACGCAACTCTCCCCGCCCAATCGGTGGCAGCTCGTCTGGGGCGATCAGGTTATCGGGCTGCGTTCCGGCGGCGATCAGCTCCGCGTGGTGCTCGAACCGGATGCGGCAAATGACCGTGAATGCCTCCTGGAGCCCGTCGGCAACCCCCCGGTCGAGCCCGCCGACGCTTGCCACCGCCTCGATCCGGTCGACCGTCGAGGAGATCGTCACGCCGTTGGCCAGCGCGTGGAAGCGGACAAGATTGACCAGGGGGATGATCGCCCCTCGTTTGAGGTCAAGGCGGCCCTCCGGAACACCGTCACGCCCGGTCGCCAGCTGGCCTCGGAAGCTCAGCGCAACGGGATAACCGCTCGCGGTGCGCGCCATCAGGCGCATGAAACCCGGAAACTGCCGCGCGGAACGAATCCGGTCGGTCAGCTCAGGAGCGATGTTCAGACCTCCCGCCGTCGGTCGAAAGTCAAACCCGACGGTCGCCCGGATCAGGTGGGACTCGCTGGGCTCGCGCAGGGCCCTGTCGAAGGTGCGCAGCCAGTTCGTGTTCGACATCCGCCAAAGGCGCTCGCCGGCGAGCACGCCGTTGTTGTCCAGTCCGATCCCGCACCTGACGAGGCCGGCATTGACGTCGGAGCCCAACTGCTCGAAGTACGCGTCCACCCGCGCAGCCTCGCCCGGCTGTGGATCGCCGTAGGCAAGCGCGTTGTCCTGATCCGATGCGAGCGTGAATTCTCTGCGGGCGGCGCTCCCCAGGTCGAGCCAAACCCACGGGAGCGGAGCTTCGGCGTGACCCCAGATCGAGAAGTCGATCAGCCGTGCGACCACCGCGTCCTGTTGAAGGCTGAGCACGCGCCCAATGTCGCGGGGTGGCACGCCCGCCCCGACGAGCAGCCGGAACAGCTGCGGAAGCTGCCCGACGGCTCGGACCAGCTCGTCCTCGTCGGCAGCTCCCAAGATCGTGTGGCGCAGCGCGATCGGGCCCCGCGCGTCCAGCCCCAGCAGATCCGCCGCCGACAGGATTCCACACACGCCCTGGCGATCGACCACGGCGAGGTGCTCGGTCCCGGCCGCGACCATGTCGACCGTGGCCTCGACGGCAAGCTGCCCCGCTGGAACAGTCGGGACGGGCGTGCGCGCCAGCTCGCTCACCGGTGCGTCGATCGGGGCTCCGTTAGCCGCCACGCGCGCCCTGACGTCGGCGTCGGTGACGATTCCGAGCCGGTCCTCGCCGAGGCGGACGAGCAGCGCGGAGACGCCGTCCTCGCCGAGCCGTTGCGCGGCGTCCCCGACCGTGTCGTCGGGCGCGCAGAAGACGGGGGGACGCATGATCGCCGACACCGGCGTCGTGCCCACATCGAGGAGCCCGTGCACGGTATGACCCGTGCGGACCAGGCGCTTGCGCATCGTCGTTGCCACGTACGCCGCGCCGGCCTCGGTTCCCAGTACCTTGCGCCCGGCTGCGGCGGTGAGCAGCAAGCAGCTAGAAGGCTCGCGGGCACGGACGGTGAACGCCGGCGCCATTCCGGTGAGCAGCGACGGATGGCCGAAGCATTCGCCCGGCTCGAGCACCTGCACGACCTCCCCCTCGTGCACGAGGTCCATCGAGCCGGTCAGGATCACCCACAGCCCAGGGGCCGGAAGCCCATCCTCGAAGAGCGCGGCTTCGCCCGTCTGGTAGCTGAGTTCGACGGCATCCGCGAGCAGGGCGCGCAGCTCGTCCCGGTCGATCTGCTCGAACGGCGGGTGATGTGCGAGGAATGTGTCCAACTGCTCCATGGTCGACGCGTCAATTGTGTTCGCATCGCGCCTGGGACGCGTCCGACTGAAGTGGCAGCCTAACCACCCTCAGCAGCTGTCTCCACGCGAGCATCGGAGGACAAATGGCGGACGCCGGGCCGGGCGAACACGACGAACTCGTCTACGAGGCGGGTGGGCTCCCACGGACCGGAAACTGGTGGAGCGCGTTCGTGATCGGCCTGGCGGGGACGATCCTGGTCATTGGGATCGCGCCGGTAATGGTCACCGAGCTCGGCGCGGCGTCCATCCCGGTGATCGTGGTGATCACGATCAGCGGCTACGTAGTCTGCCTGCTGCTGGCGGAGCTCTCCGCGATGATGCCCGACCGCACCGGCGGCCTGCCCTCCTACGCCTACCCGGCGTATAAGGACCGCTACCCACGGTTCGCCGAGCACGTGAACGGCTTCACCGCCTGGGCGTACTGGCTCGGGTGGTTCCCGGTGGCGCCGCTGAACATGATCCTGGCGTCGTTCTACATCGTCGACCGCTTCCACCTGTCGACCGCGGGGTTCACGCCGATCAGCACCCCGATCGCGTGGTGGACGCTGGGGATCTCGGTCGGCGGCCTCCTCATACTCGCGATCCCCGCCGTGATGGGGCTGCGGTTCGGGACGGTATTCGCGACGGCGCTCGCGCTGCTTTCGATGATCCCGTTGACGTTCATCGCGATCGCGTGGATCTTCAACCCGGGGGTCGTCGACTTCGGCCAGCTCTGGCACTTCCGCCACACCAATGGCTCAGGCTTCTTCTCGCCTCTGTTCGGCCACGGGTGGCTCACGCTGTACATCGCGTTCTCGTTCCTGCTGACCTGGAACGTGATCGCGATGGAGGCCGCCGCGTGCTACATCGGCGAGACCCGTAACCCCGACCGCGATGCCAAGATCGCGATGAACCTGGAGGGGCTCTACGGACTGTTCATCTACACGCTGATCCCGATCGCGTTCGTGATCGTGCTCGGCCTGAGCGCGCTCGGCAACGCGTCACTCGTCGACCCGAAGACGATCTTCACGGCCTACGCCGCGAAGGTGTTCGGAGCTGGGACCGGAAGCAGCATCCTCCAGTGGCTGATCGCGATCATGCTGATCCTCGCCCTGATCCTCTCGGCACTCAACGCGATCACCGGCACGGCGCGGTCGCTACATCAGATGTCGACCGACGGCCAGTTCCCGCGCTTCTTCCAGCACATGAACAAGCACGGCGTCCCAGACCGCTCGATGTACTTCAACGTCGCCTGCTCGATCGCAGTCGTGTTCATGGGCGGCGCGGTCGAGATCTACACGTTCTCGAACGTCGGCTACCTGGCCGCGTTCATCCCGGTCCTGATCGGCTACTACCTGCTGCGCAAGCACAGGCCCAACGTGCGCCGACCATTCAAGCTGCCCGAATGGGTGAAGTACGTAGCGCTCGGAGTCGCGGCCGTCTACGCGGTGATCTACTTCTACGGAGGTCCCACGTACGCGGCCTGCAAGTGCAACGCCGCGGGGAAGACGACGCTCCCGTACTACTTCATCGGAATCGGCGTGGTGCTGTCGTACGTGTTCTTCTACTGGTATCGCAAGTACGTCGAGGACAAGCGTGTGGCACCGGCGACATCGCCGACCGCGATCGCGGCTCCTCCCATCGCAGGGGCCTCCGAGGATCCGTGAGCGCAGCCGCGCCGATGGCCCGCACTGACGAGCTGGCCGAGCGCTTCGATCGTATCCTGCTGGCGTCGGAGGGTAGGCCGATCTCCGACGCCGCGGTCGACCGCACGATCGAGCTGGCTAGCCGCTCGGGTGCAAGCGTGCGCGTGTTTTCGATCGCGCGCGTTCATGGGGTCTCGTTCGGGATGCAGACACCGGGGCTGCTGCCGACCAAGCGTGAGTGGGACGAGCAGCGCGAGATCGTGCGCAAGGCGATCAAGCGGCTGAAGCACCGGGGCATTGAGGCCGACGGACACGTCGTGGGGACGCGCAACGCGTCGAAGGGAATCCTGGCGGAAGCGAGGCGAGAGGATTGTGACGCGATCGTGATGGCGGCGGACCCTGACCGGAACCGAATCGTGGCCGACCTGTTGTGGTCGCAGGAGCCGCAGCGCGTAAGGAGGCGGGCGAAGCGGGCGAAGCTGCCGGTGTTCCTGGTCGAGGCCCCGGGATAGCGTCAGGCCGGACTTACCGCCGCGCCGGGCCGTCCGTGGAGCCGCGCGAGCTTGATCGCGAGCTCGAGTGACAGCAGGTCGTCCTGGTCGAGCTTCAGGCCCGTCAGCTCCTCGATCCGTCCGAGGCGCTGGCGCAGCGTGTTGGGGTGGATGAACAGCGCGCGTGCGCTCTCGATCACGCTACGCCGCTCGGCCAGATAGCGCTCGAGCGTGTCCAGCAGTGCGGTGCGGCGCTTTCTGTCGTAGGCGATCAGCAGGTCCACCGCTGATCGCATCCGGTCGCGCGGCGCGTCCTCGGCGGTGATGTGGACCAGGTACCGGTAGGCGCCAAGCTGCGAGTAGGAGATCGCGCCGCCATCTTCGATCAGGGCGCGACCGATCAGCGCGGCGTCCAGCGCCTCGCGGTACGCACGGCTCGCCTCGAGAGCAGAGTCACGAAGCTCGCTGATGCCGATCGCGGCGCCGGTGCTCGCGCCGAGCTCGCGGCAGGATCTGAGCAGTTCGTCGATTCGCTGTGATCGTCGCGTGCCAAGCGCGAGCACCGCCCGCACCGGACCCGGGCCCGCTTCGATCGCCGCATACGGCGCGAGCTCGGCGAGAGCAACCCCCAGCGCTTCGGCCGCGTCGCGCCATTCGCCCGAGGACTGCTCGCGGCCCCCCGCCGGCTCAGCGCACACCATCAGATACGGCTCGTTCAGGTCGCAGCGCACCTCGCTGGCCTTGGTTGCGGCGAACGCGGTGGCTCCGGCGGCGAGCGCCTCGAACAGGTCCTTCACGATGTTGGACTTCGTCAGCCCCTCGATCAGCTCCAAGCGCTTGATCGCGACCGCGGCAAGGTGTGCGATCGCGCGCGCGAGCTCCCTGTCCTCGTCGTTGAAAGGTCGGCCGAGCGGCGAGCCGGCGCACAGCAGCCCGACGCGTTCGTCGCCCGCGGACAGCGGCGTCACGAGCAGGTCGGCGACCTCGATGTCCGGCCACAGGGTGGGCGCCGACGGACGCGCGCGGCGACCGTCGAGCACGGCGAGCATCAGCTCGGCCGCGGACAGCGCGGGCGGCGGTGACGCGGCCTTGGGCGAGCTGGCGAGCATCTCCCAGCGTCCGCCGCTCGTGCCCAAGCGATACAGCTGGCATACCTCGGCGCCGAGCAGGCGGCGCGAGCCGCGCGCCACCACGTTGGTGAGCGCACCGGGGTCGGTGGCGGCCGCGACCTCCTGCGCCAGTCCCGACAGGTCGGTGAGCGAGTCAACCCGCCCCCGCTGCTGGTCGTAGAGCTGCGCGTTTTCAATCGCGCCGCGGATCAGCGAAGCGATGTGGACGAGCAGCTTCAGGGTGTCCTCGGTGAACTCGTGCGGCGCCTCGGTGTGGAGGACGATCACGCCGATCGTCTCCTCCGAGCGGGAAAGGATCGGGACCGCGACCATCGACTGGAAGCGCTCCTCCTGCAGCAATGGGAAGAACTTCATCCGCGGGTCTCCCATCGCGTTTTCGCGGATGAACTCCGGCGCGCGATGGCGTGCCACCCAGCCGGTGAGTCCCTCTTCGAGTCCCATCTGCACCTTTCCCACGGCCTCGGCGAACACCGGCGAAGCGGCTCGCATCGTCAGCCGACCATTCTCGAGGAGGTAGATGAAGCAGGCGTGGCAACCGGTCGCCTCGGTCGCAAGGTCGACCACGCCCTGCAGCATCGGCTGCATCTCGAGCGAGGACGAGACGAGGTTGATCACGCCGTACAGCGTCCGGTTCTCCTCGGCGAGCGCCCGTTGGTCCGCGCTCACCGCGAGCGATGGATCGACGTCGTTCGTCGTGACCGGATCGGCGTTGAGGGATTCCGATGACTCTAGGCGCACTGACACTGGCGGGTGGCTCCTATGTGCTGTCCGAACATGCTAGCCCGCGCTTGCGGGTGCTCTGAGCCATTGCCTGGCGGGTGCCGCGGCGGATATACCTCGCACCATGACCACCGCACCCCAGAACGCCGACGATGTCCGGCGGATCGCGAAGGACAAAGGCATCGAGTTCTTCTTCGCTCAATTCGTCGACATGCACGGCAAGCCGAGCGCCAAGCTGGTGCCGGCCCATCACCTCGACGACCTCCTCACCGAGGGGGCCGGCTTCGCCGGCTTCGCCGCCGGGGACATCGGGCAGGGACCGCACGATCCCGACCTGATCGCGATCCCGGATCCGCGCAGCCTCACGATCCTGCCGTGGCAGCCGAACGTCGCCCGGTTCGCCTGCGATGTGACGGTGGAGGGCGAGGAATGGCCCTTCTGCCCGCGCACGATTCTGCGCCACGCGCTTGAGCGCGCAGCGTCGGCGGGCTACGAGCTGAAGCTGGGCGCCGAGCTCGAGTACTTCCTGCTCCGCCGCCGCGAGGATGGGGAGCTCGAGATTGCAGATCCGCTCGACACGCTCGACCTGCCCTGCTACGACATGCGTGCGCTGACCCGGAACCTGGATTTCGTCTCGCAGATCTCCAAGGCGGTCACGGGGCTGGGGTGGGACAACTACGCGACCGACCACGAGGACGCGAACGGCCAGTTCGAGCAGAACTTCGAATACGACGACGCGCTCACGACCTGCGACCGCGCTGTGTTCTTTCGCTACATGGTCGAATCTTTCGCACAGCAGCGCGGGCTGATCGCGACGTTCATGCCCAAGCCGTTCGCCCATCTGACCGGGAACGGCTGTCATTTCCACGTCAGCCTCTGGAATGACGGCGAGAACCTGTTCGATCGGGACCCCGCCGAGGATCCGCGTGGACTGGGCTTGTCCGAGCTGGCCTACCAGTTCGTCGCGGGACTGAAGGCCAACGCGAAGGCATACATCGCTGTCACAGCGCCCACGGTGAACTCGTACAAGCGCCTGATCGTCGGTGCGCCGACCAGCGGCGCGACGTGGGCGCCGGCGTACGTCAGCTACGGCTACAACAATCGCACCCAGATGCTCCGGATCCCCGCACCGGGTCGGATCGAGGATCGGACCGTCGATGGCTCCTGCAACCCTTACCTGGCAGCGACGGCGATGCTCGCAGCGGGTCTCGACGGGATCGAGCGCCGGCTCGACCCCGGTGCGCCGAATTCGGACAACCTGTACGAGTACAGCGAGGAGGAGCGCGACGCGAAGGGCATCGAGGTGCTGCCGGCCAACCTGCTTGACGCGACCCGCGAGCTCGAGCGCAACGAGCCGCTACGTGTCGCCCTCGGCAAGACCCGCGACGGCGACTACATCGACTACTTCGTGAAGGTCAAGCGGCGCGAGTGGCAGGCCGCGCACGAGCAGATCACGAAGTGGGAGCTCGATCGCTACCTGCAGCTCTTCTGAGATCGGCTACTTGAGCTCCGCCGACGTCCTGCCGAGCAGCTGGCGGGCGATGATCAGCAGCTGGATCTGCTGGGTGCCCTCGAAGATGTCGAGGATCTTGACGTCACGGGCCCACTTCTCCAGCAGCTCGCCCTCGCCGTAGCCGATCGCCCCGGCGAGCGCGACGCA
>DATKFF010000741.1:0-3905 GCA_035511595.1 Solirubrobacteraceae bacterium
CTCGCTGAACGCGCCCTCGATCTGGGTGCTCAGCCGCTCCTGGAAGATCGTCTGCAATGCCTCGGCCGCGGCCGGCCGCAGGCGCTCGACGGCGTCCTCGATCTCTGGCCACCGCTCCGCCGGCATGTCGGCGGTGGCGAACGGCTTCCACACCTCACGCAGGAACAGGCGCACGAACGAGCGTGACACGGAGTCGCAGTGGCGCTGGATCTCCTCGATCACGCCTAGCGCCGCGCGGAGCGGGATCCCGCTCTTGACAGCCTCATCCCCGACCGCCAGCAAGGAAGGGTTCGGTGCCTCGTACTTGTCGCCGCCGAGCGGGATCAGCACGCCGAGCTTGATCGCCCGGGAGAGCAGCTCGCGTCCCTCCTCGGGCTCGAGGCGGAAACGGCGGCCGAGCTCGACCGCGGTCAGGATCTCGGCGTGGCTGCCCACGAGCGGCGCCGACAGCGACTGCCTCACGCGGACCAGCCGCTCGGCCACGCCGTGCTTGTCCTCCAGCAGGCGCTTGATTCCGTTGAGGTTGAAGCCCTCGTCCTGAAGCTCGCTGATCAGCCGCAGCGTGGAGACGTGCTCTGGGCCGTAGTAACCGACGCGCATCCGCACCTCCGGCGGGGGCAGCAAGCCGCGCGCCTGGTGCGAGCGAATGTTGCGAACCGACATGCCGGTCTCGGCAGCCAGCCGCTCGATCGTCAGCTGATTGACCTCGGCGCCCTCGGTCGGGCGCCCTGCCTCACGCGCCTCATCTAGCCGTCTGACGGATGCCACTGACCCCGATCATACGAGCCCCCGAGGGTCCCGGCGACAGGACCCCGGGCCGGTGCTCAGACCGACTCGAGCACGAAGATCGAGATGCGCCGATGGGCGGCGCGCCGCTCGTACACGCCGAATCCGGGATAGATCCGAAGCCCCTGGTTCCAGATCTGCGCCCGGCGCTCGCCGTCGACCTCGACCGCGCGCACCGGCCGGCGCACTCCGTCGACCACGACCGCCGCGTCGGGATTCGCGCGGAGGTTGTGCGACCACGCCGGGTTACGCTCCTGGCCGAAGTTGGAGGCGATCAGCGCCACGGTCCCCTCCGCCGGAATCCCGAGCACGGGCACGGTCCGCGGCTCGCCGCTCTTGGCCCCGGTGCTCGTCAACATCACGACGGGAATCCCGGACACGAGGCTCGCGAACGTGTGTCGCCCGTGAGTCAGGCGGTGAACCGGGCGGTCGATGCGATGTAGGACCCGGGCGAACAACCAGGAGCCCGGGCCGCTTGCGGCGAATCTGCGCAGGATCCGCTGGAACGCGTTGGCGCGGTCGTAGGCGATCGGCTCGCTCATCTGGCGAACACTCGCGGACCGCAAGGGCTGCGTCAATCCGCGCGTGCGCGCTCGGCCTGGAGCTGGCGCCGCAGCAGCTTGCCCGACGCGGTTCTCGGCAGCTCCTCGGCGAACTCGACCGACTTCGGCACCTTGAACGGCGCCAGCCGCTCCCGGCAGAAGTCGCGGAGCTCCTGGGGATCTGGCGAAAGCCCGTCCCGGGCGACCACGACTGCGACCAGCGCCTCGCCCCACTCGGGATCCGGCCGGCCGATGACCGCCGCGTCCCCCACCCCCGGGTGGGCCAGCAGTACGCCCTCCACCTCGGTCGGCGCGACGTTCTCGCCGCCGGTGATGATCGTGTCGGCCGTCCGGCCGGTGATCTGCAGTCGCCCGCGCTCGTCGAAGCGCCCCAGGTCGCCGGTATGCAGCCAGCCGTCCGGGTCGAGCGCGTCGGCCGAGACCATCGGCCCGCGGACGAGCACCTCCTCAGACGAGGTCTTGATCTCGGCGCCTGGCAACGGCCACCCAAACGTCGCGATCTGCGAGCAGGTCTCGGTCAGGCCGTACGTCGGCGCGACCGGCACGCCCGCAGCGGCTGCCCGCTCCAACAGCGACGCTGCGATCGGTCCGCCTCCGAGCAAGGCCCAGCGGAGCGTCGGCGGACGCTCGAGGCCCGCGTCCAACAGCCGGGAGAGCATCGTCGGCACGAGCGAGACGATCGTGATCCGTCGCGCCGGATCCAGCAGTTCGTTGAGCGCGGCCTCGGTGTCAAAGCGCCCGTGCAGCACCGCGGTCGTGGCGTAAATCGCGCTGCGGATCGGGATCGACAGGCCGCCGACGTGGTTGAGCGGCATCGGGCAGAGCCACCGCTCGGCGGGGTCCAGCCCGAGCGCCACCGCCGAGCCGAGCGCACTGGCCTGAAAGTTGGACGCGGTCAGCGAGACGGGCTTGGGCGCCGCGGTCGTGCCGGAAGTGTGCATCACGGCCAATGGCTGCCCAAGATGAAACGGGGCCGGACGGCCGGAGCCGGTGAGCGGCTCGGACACGATCACGTCGGCGTCTGCCATTCGCGCGGCGCGCTCGGCCTCGCCAAGTCGCAGATCGATCGGGACCGCGGCGACCCCCGCCAGCACGCAGCCGTGCAGCGCGATCACGAACTCCTCCCCGGGCGGGAGCGCCAGCGCCACGCGCTCGCGCGCGCCCAATCGCTGGAGCGCGCGGGCGGCGCCCATCGCCGCGTCGGACAGCTCCGCGTAGGTGAGGCTGCGCTCCGGCCCCTCGATCGCCACGCGATCCGGATGCTTGGCGGCTGCGAGGTGGACCCAGAAAAGCATGCGCAAGACGCTAGTCTCGCGCACCGTGAGCGTGCACTGGCAGCCAGCCGCCGAGTACGAGGACATCCGCTACGAGCTTTCGACCGGCGAGGACGCCGGCATCGCGAAAATCACGATCAACCGCCCGGAGGTCCGAAACGCGTTTCGCCCCGAGACGGTGATCGAGCTCTCGGACGCGTTCACTCGCGCCCGGGAGGATCTCGAGGTCGGCGTCGTGATCCTCACCGGCGAAGGCCCAGACGCTTTCTGCTCCGGCGGGGACCAGCGCGTCCGCGGCCAGCGCGGCGGCTACGTCACCGGCGCCGACCCGGCTGCCGCCGGCAGGCACGAGGCCGTCGGGCGCTTCGAGGTCACCGACCTACACATCCAGATCCGGCGGATGCCAAAGCCCGTCGTCGCGATGGTCGCTGGCTACGCGATCGGCGGCGGCCACGTGCTGCAGGTCGTCTGCGACCTGACGATCGCCGCCGACAACGCGCGCTTCGGCCAGACCGGTCCGAAGGTCGGTTCGTTTGACGGCGGCTTCGGCGCGAGCGTCCTGTCCCGCCTCGTCGGGCCGAAGAAGGCCAAGGAGATCTGGTTCCTGTGCCGCCAGTACGACGCCCAGCAGGCGCTCGAGATGGGGCTGATCAACACGGTCGTGCCACTCGCCGAGCTCGAGCAGGAGACGGTCCAGTGGTGCAGAGAGATGCTCGCGCTCTCTCCGTTTGCGCTCCGCCTGTTGAAAGCGAGCTTCAACGCCGACGAGGACGGGCTCGCCGGGATCCAGCAGCTCGCCCACGACGCCAACCTCCTGTTCTACATGAGCGAGGAGGCGCAGGAGGGGCGCAACGCGTACCTCGAGAAGCGCAAGCCCGACTTCTCGCAGTTCCCGCGGCGCGCCTGAGAGGTCAGCGTGGAGACAGCCGCGACCCGCACGAGCCCCGCCGCCGCTCCCAGCGGGGTCCGGATCTGGCTGATGGCCGCGCGTGTGCGGACGCTGCCGGCGGCGATCGCACCGGTGCTGGTAGGCACCGCCCTGGCGGGTTACATCGGCGTCTTTCACCCGCTTCGGTTCGTCGCCGCGCTGATCGGTGCGATCTTCATCCAGGTCGGCACGAACCTGTCGAATGACTATTCGGACGCCCGCCGCGGCGCCGACACCGAGGACCGTCTCGGACCGGTGCGCGTCACCGCCGGTGGGCTCGTTCCCCCCAAAAGCGTGCTCGTGGCGACCTACGTGTCGTTCGGCGTCGCGGTGCTCGCGGGCGTGTATCTGGTT
>DATKFF010000742.1:0-2209 GCA_035511595.1 Solirubrobacteraceae bacterium
TCGGCAAGGTCAAGACCGCGGCGCAGGTGGCGATGGTGATCGCGCTGATCGCGGTGCACGGCCACCCGCTGTGGCTCCAGCTGCTGATCTACGCGACGGTCGCCGTCACGGTGCTGTCGGGCGCCGACTACTTCTTCGGGCTGCGCAAGAGCCTCGGGGCGGCGTCGCCGGCCCAGCGCCAGGGAACCTGATCGCGGGCTAGGGGACCTGGTCCAGCCACGCGCGGCGGCTGGTCTGGACCGGGGTCGGTTCGCCGCTCGCGAGCTCCTCCCGGATCTCCCTGAGGGTCCCGAAGCGCTCCGCGACCACGTTGTGCTGGTGGATCGTCTCGAGGTTGAGCTGCCGGGCCGACACGAACGCGCCACCGTCGAGACCCGGGAAGTGCTCGACGACGCCCTGGATCATCTCGCGCACGCAGTCCTCGACGAACCGGGGGCGGCGGTGGGCCTTCTCGACGACCGCCACCTCGTCGGAGCGCTTCATCAGCTCGTAGATCTCGGAGGACATCGACTGCTCGACGATCTCGAGCAGCGTCGCCGCGTCGATCTCGTCGTCGCATAGTTCGGTGCAGCCGACGTGGAGCGTCCCGAGCCCGCGCTGGTTGTGGGTGGCCACCGGCACGGCCTCGAGGATCCGGTCGATCGCCTCGGCGTCGAAGCCCTGATCGCGCAGCCGCTCGCGTGACGCGCTGGCGACCAGCTCCTGCGCGCACGGGCAGGCGGTGATGCCCTGGGCGGTCACGCCGGTCAGCCGGCGCGTGCCGAGCTCGGTGCAGATCGCGGACCCGTGAAGCGTGTACAGCTCCTGTGTCTGGATCCCGGAGACGGGCGCCGGCTTGTGCTCGGGAAAGCGCGCCTCGACGGTCACCTCGGCGCGCCGCGCGTTCTGACGCGCGCGCACGAGCTGCGCGATGTGCTCGGCGAGCGTCTCGGCCTTGAACGTGGACTCGCCGAGGACCACCTCGCCGATCGCCTCGTTGATCACCTCGTCGAAGCGCGACATGTGCGCGCCCTTCTGGTCGGCGCCGAGGTCGACGACGCACTCGAAGCGGGCGGAGAACAGCTGCGTGTCGCCGTTGTGGCGCAGGCGGATGACCTTCTCGACGCCCGTCACGCCGACACGGCTGAGGCTCAGCTGCACCGCCGGCACCTGGGACTGGACGTCGACGATCGAGAAGCTGGAGGACTGATCTGTGGCCATGGCTTCGCTACTAAGGGTAAAGCGGGCGGGACAAAAGCCGGATTCCGGACGGACCGTTGCTTTACAACATGGGCGCCAATTCGTCCTCCGGGACCCGAAGACTAGGACGTTTGTGCTATGACTCCATCTTCGGGTTGGACGTCGAGGCTGCGAGAGGGAGTCGCTCGAGTGGGCGTGTGGAGCCGGAGGGAGCTCAGGGGCCGTGAGCAGTGAGGGCATAGTTCTTCTCAGTGACGAGGCTCCGATCGCGGAGCTCGACGAGCTGCGGCCGCTGATCGCGGAGGGACAGGAACGCGGATTCCTGACCTTCGAGCAGATCGCGACGTGCCTCGAGGAGACCGACGTAACCAAGGAGCAGATCCAGGAGCTCCACGCGTATCTCGACGACCAGGGGATCGACGTCGTCGAGGCCGATGGCCGGCTCGCCAGGTCCGAGGGGGGCACGGTCGAGCGCGCGAGCGAACAGGGCGCCGATCCCCAGCCTGATCGACCCAAGAAGGTCGAGGTCGACCTCACGGTCGAGCCGAGCCTGGACTCGCTGCGGCTCTACCTGCGCTCGATCGGACGCGTGAACCTGCTCACCGCCGCGCAAGAGGTGACCCTGGCGCGGCGCATCGAGCGCGGCGACATGGCCGCCAAGCAGCAGATGATCGAGGCGAACCTGCGCCTCGTCGTCTCGATCGCGAAGTCGTACCTCGGCCGGGGACTCACGTTCCTGGACCTGATCCAGGAAGGGTCGATGGGGCTGATCCGCGCGGTCGAGAAGTTCGACTACCGCCGCGGCTACAAGTTCTCGACGTACGCGACTTGGTGGATCCGCCAGGCGGTCACGCGTGCGATCGCGGACAAGGGCCGCACGATCCGGATCCCGGTCCACATGGTGGAGAAGCTCAACAAGGTCGTGCACGTCGAGCGCCAGCTGGTCCAGCAGCTGGGGCGCGAACCGAGCTCGGAGGAGATCGCCATCGAGCTCGAGACGACCGTGCGGGAGGTCCGCGACGTCCTGCGC
>DATKFF010000743.1:0-3579 GCA_035511595.1 Solirubrobacteraceae bacterium
CGAATGCCGGGGTAGCGGAACAGGTCCCAGGTACCGCCCATGGCTTCGCGCTTTTCCAGGATGGCGTAGCTCTTGGTCGGGCAACGGTCCTGCAGGTGCCAGGCCGCGCTCACGCCGGAGATGCCGGCGCCCGCGATGACGACGTCAAGGTGCTCGGTCATGCGTCCACGCTATCAACGGTGTGTCGACATAGTCAACGGGGTGTTGAATTTCTCAACGTTGTGTAAAGTAACGCCCGTGGCCACCGCCAGCCAGACTCGCGCCGTTCGCGGCCGTCGCGCTGCACGCCCCTCGGGCGACGATCGTGAGCAGGCGATCCTTGCGACCGCCCAGCAACTGCTCGAAGAGCGCTCATACGCCGACATCTCGGTCGACGACTTGGCCAAGGGCGCCGGTCTGTCGCGCCCGACGTTCTACTTCTATTTCAAGTCCAAGGAAGCGGTGCTCCTGTCGCTGATCGAGCCGGTGATCGCGAGCGCCGATGCCGAGATCGACGGCGCGATTCAGCGGCTACCCGCGGACCCGCGCCGGGCATGGCGCAACGGCATCAACGCGTTTTTCACCGCATTCGCCTCGCGCCCTGCGCTGAGCCGCGCTGCTAGGGATGCGCTAACCACCAGCGCGGAGGTGCGGGCAATCTGGGCCGGATTCATGCAGAAGTGGAGTGACCAGACGGCGGCCATGATCACCGCGGAACGGGCACGCGGAGCCGCGCCGGAGACCATCCCGGTCGCAGACCTGGCGACCTCGCTGAACCAGATGAACGAGCGGACGATGATGGCCGCACTGGCTGCCGAGACACCGGCGGTCGACGAGGACCGCTTGGTCGACACCCTCACCCACATCTGGGTCAGCAGCATCTACGGCGAGGGCCTCACGCCTTAGGGATTGTCGTACCGCCATGCGAACATATGTTCGTGCGGAGTGAGGCGTCCATCTTGCACGCGGACCTCGATTCGTTCTACGCGTCCGTCGAACAGCGCGACGACCCGACCTTGCGCGGCCGCCCGGTGCTCGTGGGCGGCGGGGTCGTGCTTGCGGCCAGCTATGAGGCCAAGGCCTACGGCGTGCGCACCGCGATGGGCGGGGCGCAAGCACGACGCCTGTGTCCGCACGCCGTGGTGGTACCGCCGCGCATGACGGCATATTCACGCGCCAGCGACGACGTGTTCGAGGTGTTTCGCAACTGCACACCGATCGTGGAGGCGGTGTCAGTGGACGAGGCGTTCCTCGATGTCGGCGGTCTTGGCCGGGTCTCCGGTACACCGGTCGAGATCGCGGCACGGCTGCGTTCGGACGTACGCGACCAGGTGGGTCTGCCTATCACGGTCGGGATCGCCCGGACCAAGTTCCTCGCGAAGGTCGCCAGCCAGGAAGCCAAGCCCGATGGATTGTTGCTGGTGCCGCCCGGTCAGGAGCTGGCCTTCCTGCACCCGTTACCGGTTCGCCGGTTGTGGGGCGTGGGGGCCAAGACCGCCGACAGGCTGCACGCCCACGGCATCGCGACCGTGGCCGATGTGGCCGAGCTCAGCGAGTCGACACTGACCTCGCTGCTGGGTGCTGCGATGGGCCGCCAACTGTACGCGCTGTCTCGCAACATCGACCACCGCCGGGTGACCACCGGTGTGCGTCGCCGGTCCGTAGGTGCCCAGCGGGCGCTGGGCCGCGCCGGCAATCGCATGTCGCCCGTCGAGATCGACGCGGTAGTGGTCAACCTCATCGACAGAATCACCGCCCGGATGCGCGCCGCAGGGCGCACCGGACGGACGGTGGTGCTGCGCCTGCGGTTCGACGACTTCAGCCGGGCAACCCGCTCGCGCACTTTGCCATGGGCCACTTCGTCGACGCAGCCCATCCTGGCCGCCGCTCGGCTGTTGGTCGCATCGGCGGCGCCGCTGACCGCGCAGCGTGGTTTGACATTGGTCGGTTTCGCGGTGTCGGGTATCGACCGCAGCGGTGCCCAGCAGTTGATGCTGCCGTTCAGTCAGCCGCGGCCGCTGGCCCTTGATGACATCGACGCGGCGATCGACAGGGTACGTCGTCGCTACGGCAAATCCGCGCTCACCCGCGCGGTGTTGGTCGGACGTAACCCGGGCCTCGAAATGCCGCACCTACCCGACTGACGGGATTGCGATCACGTGATCGCGCCGAGTGACAGGCCGAGGCCGCCGTCGACGCGCAGCACGGCGCCGGTGATATACGCCGCCGCGGGCGAGAGCAGGAACGTGACGACCCCGGCGAGCTCGTCGACGGTCCCGAACCGAGCCAGCGGGACCCGCTCGGCGAGCTTGCTCTGAAGCTCGCCGGGCATCGCGCGGACCTTCGGGGTGGCGATCATCCCGGGCATTACGACGTTGCAGCGCACCCCGCGCGGCGCCCACTCGGCCGCGAGCGTTCGCGCCATCCCGACGAGGCCGGCCTTCGACGCCCCGTAGGCGACCTGGCCCGGGATCCCGAGCTCCGCGCCGACCGACGAGATCAGCACTATCCGCCCGTCGCCGGCCGACGCGAGCTCTTCGAACGTAGCCTGGACGACGTTGAAGGCGCCGTACAGGTTCGTCTCGAGATCGAGGCGCCAGTCGTCCTCGGAGAACCGCTCGGCGCGATGAATCGTGTCGACCACGCCCGCGTTGGCGACGACCGCGTCGCAGCCGCCGAGGGCCGTGACCGCACCGGCAACCCCTTGGCGTACGGCGGCTCGATCCCGCACGTCGAACTCGGCGCTGGTCGTCGCGCCCGCGACGGCGTCCGCGCCGGCGCCGTCTGCGTCACACGCAGCCACGCGACAGTCGGCGGCGGCGAGCGCCGCGATGATCGCACGGCCAATCCCCCCTGCGGCGCCGGTGACGATCACTCGGCGGCCGTTCGGCCCCTTCTCAGCCGGCATCGACGCCACCGGCCTGCTCGCGGGGGAGTCCATAGCGCTGCCAGTGCCGGTCGGGAATGTCGGCCGGGTCCTTGTACCAGTACCACGTGCACGGGTCGCGGCGGAAGTCGTCGGGCGGATCGCTCGGGTAGAGCGGATAGCCGATCCAGCGAATCGGTAGCGACTCGTTCATGAACGAGCAGTGCGTGCAGTAGAGCGGGAAGCCCTCGCGCCCGTAGCTCCAATCGTGCGCCGATTTCGTCACACCGAGCGCACCGGGCCCCTCATAGCGGCCCATCCGCACAAGCCGCTGACCCGACCCGCATGGGTTCATCACGAACGTGAACTTGACTTCGTCCTCGGTGATCGTGAACGCCCCCGGGTGTTGACCGGTGCCGCTGCCCGAGTGCGCTCGCCAGGTCGCCGCGAGCGCCTCGACGATCTGCCTGCGGTCGCGGTTGGCGATCTTCTCGACATCGCGCCTCCAGCCGCGGCCCTGGCCGTCGGTCCAGGCGTCGGCGACCCCGTCGTCGCCGAGGCGGTCCTGGATGAACGAGATCAGGCCGCCGATGCCCTCGACCATCATGTCGTGGAGGTAGCGCCACTCGTGCTTCATCTCCTCGCAGAGCGTCCGGGCCGTCTGCACGTCGCCGCGATCGAGCGCCTCGATTGCGCGGTCCATCGTCGGGCGCGACATCTGCTTCAGCTCCTCG
>DATKFF010000744.1:0-2598 GCA_035511595.1 Solirubrobacteraceae bacterium
CGAGCAGCATCCCGTGGGTGCGGTCGCGGGTGCCGGCGCGCCCGACGGCGACCGCGTTCGAGCCGATCCCACCGAGCACGCCGTGCCCGAGCTTTCCGGCGAGCAAGCGCGCCGTGGTCTGCGGTGACGGGGTCCCGCGGACCGGAGCGCTTCTACCAGGCCCAGATCACGGTCCCGGGACAGATGAACGTCTCGGGGGCGTCTCTGTTCGGCGTTCCGCTGGTACTGATCGGCCACACCGACACGATGGCGTGGAGCCACACCGTGTCAACCGCGTTCCGCTTCACGCCGTTTCAGCTGACGCTTGTCCCCGGTTCCCCGACCGAGTACCTGTACGACGGGCAGCCCGAGAAGATGAGCGCCCGCCAGGTCACGGTCCAGGCCCGCCAGGCCGACGGCTCGCTTCAGCCGGAGACGCGGACGCTGTACTCGACCCGTTTCGGCCCGGTGTTCAACTCGATCGAGGGAATTCCCCTGCCGTGGACGACCACGACCGCGTTCGCGCTCGGCGACGCCAATGCTGACAACGCGCGGATCCTCAACACGTTCTACGACTTCGACCGTGCCCACTCGGTCGCCCAGATGCTCGCGATCCTCGAGCGCTACGAGGGAATCCCATGGGTGAACACGATCGTGGCCGACAAGCAGGGCAACGCCATGTATGCGGACATCGGCACGGTCCCGAACGTGCCCGACTCGCTGGCGGCGAGCTGCGACACCGAGCTCGGCGCGGCGACCTTCAAGCTGCTCGGCCTGCCGATCCTCGACGGGTCTCGCTCGACGTGCAACTGGGCTATCGATCCAGACGCCGCCGTACCGGGGATCTTCGGTCCGAGCCACCTGCCCCATCTGATCCGTTCTGACTACGTCACCAACTCGAACGACAGCTACTGGCTGTCGAACCCGCATCAGCCGCTGACCGGGTTCGCCCGGATCATCGGCGACGAGGGGACAGCTCGAACGCTGCGGACCCGGATCGGGCTGATCATGACCCAGGCTCGGGTTGACGGCAGCGACGGGCTCGGGCCGGCCGGATTCACTCTCAAGGACATGGAGAACATGGTGTTCTCCGACCGTCAATACGCCGGCGAGCTGTGGCGTGACCCGCTGGTGGCGCTGTGCCGCAGCCTGTCCGGCGGGCTTGCGCCCACGAGCTCGGGCACACCGGTCGCGGCCGGCGACGCCTGCAACGTGCTCGCGGATTGGGACCTGCGCGAGAACCTCGACTCGCACGGAGCCGTGCTGTTCCGGCGGTTCGTCGACCACGTGATGGGCGACGAGGAATCGCCGTTCTCCCAGCCGTTCAACGTCAACGACCCGGTGCACACGCCGAGCGGCCTTAACACCAGCGATCCCGAGGTGTCGATCGCGCTCGGCGACGCCATCCAGGACCTGGAGAACGCCGGAATGCCGCTCGACGCGAGCCCTCGCCAGGAGCAGTATGTCCCCATCGACGAGCAGTTGCCGTTCGACAACGCGCCGCCTAAGGCGCCTGTCGCCGGACCGCGCATCGCGATCCACGGCGGCGTCGCCGATCCCAACGGCGAGTTCAACGCGATCTACGCGCCGTTCATCACCGGCAAGGGATACGCCCCCGTCTATTTCGGCTCGTCGTTCGTCCAGGCGATCACCTGGAATAACGGACCGTGCCCGGTCGGCGCGACGATCCTGACCTACTCGCTGTCCGACAGCACCGCCTCCCCTCACCACAGCGACCAGACCCGGCTGTTCTCCAACCACCAGTGGGTCACCGACCGGTTCTGCCCCGCCGCGGTCCTGGCGGATACGCGGTCGACCACCGCGCTACGGGACGATTCCGCGGCTCTGCGGCGTCACCGGACACGGCCCCGACGCCCGCCCGCTCGCAACCGCCAGCCCCGGCGACTGCTTTAGCCAGCCGTCAGCTCCGACGGGACGAGTGCCTTGGTGACGAGGGAGCCGCGTCGCAACGATGCGGTCGCGTGACCCGATCTGTCCGGAGGAGCAGCCCGCGATGGCAGCGTTCGCAGCGCATCGTGGCTGCTTCGCTCAACTACGGGCAGCTCTTTGGCGTCAGCCACTGGGTCGGGTCTTTGCCGGGAGGCCTGGACTGACGAGACGGGTCTCATAGGCGAGGACGACCGCTTGGACGCGGTCGCGGACGCCGAGCTTCATCAGGATGCGGGTGACGTGCGTCTTGACTGTCGTCTGGCCGATGATGAGCTCGGCGGCGATCTCGGCGTTGGTCTTGCCGGTCGCGAGCAGCCGGAGCACCTCGAGCTCGCGGGGGGTGAGCTCATCGAGTTCGGGTGCGGGGGCGACGGGAGTCCGCGAGGCGGAGAATTCCTCGATCAGGCGACGCGTGATGCTCGGTGAGAGCAGTGCGTCGCCCTCCCCGACTGTGCGGATGGCGGCGACGAGCTGGCGGGCGGGGACGTCTTTGAGAAGGAACCCACTCGCTCCGGCGCGCAGCGCGTCGTACACGTACTCGTCGAGATCGAAGGTGGTGAGGATCAGCACGCTCGTCCTGGGATCGTGGTTCTGCGCGAGGATCCGGCGGGTGGCTTCGATGCCATCGAGTTCGGGCATGCGGATGTCCATCAGAACGACGTCCGGGCG
>DATKFF010000745.1:0-2098 GCA_035511595.1 Solirubrobacteraceae bacterium
GACCGGCTGCTGAAGGCCGTGGAAGACCTGCAGATCGAGACCGTCGAGGCGATCCTGCTCACACACACGCACTTCGATCACATCGGGGCGGTCGCGCCGGTCGCGGCCGCGACGGGCGCCCCGGTCTACTGCCCGGAGCTCGAGACGCAGGTGCTCGCGAACATCATGGACTACGTCCCGTGGCCGGGATTTGGCCCGTTCGAAAGCTACGAGGCCGACGAGACGATCAAGGGCGGGGAGACGCTCGAGCTCGCCGGCCAGACGATCGACGTGATCTTCACACCCGGTCACAGCCCCGGACACGTGAGCTACTCGTTCAGGGGCGAGGGCGCGCTGTTCTCAGGCGACGTCCTGTTCCAGGGGTCGGTCGGCCGTGTCGACCTCCCCGGCGGCGACTGGCCGACGCTGCTGCACTCGATCGAGTCGCTGATCGAAACCCACCCCGGCGAGACCACCGTGTATCCCGGGCACATGGGCACAACCACGCTCGCCCGCGAGCGCGCCACCAACCCATTCCTCCAAGAGCTCGCCGCGAAGCAGTGATCCAGGCCCCGCGCGGCACGTTCGACGTGCTACCCGAGGACGCTGCGCGCCGTGAGCTGCTCGAGTCGCACGCCAAGCGGATCCTCGAGGCAGCCGGCTACGGGCGCATCGAAACCCCGGCGTTCGAGAGCACCGAGCTGTTCACGCGCGGGGTGGGGGAGGCGACCGACATCGTCCAGAAGGAGATGTATTCGTTCGAGGACGGCGCCGGACGCTCGCTCACATTGAGACCGGAGGGCACCGCGCCGGTGTGCCGCGCCTACATCGAACACGGCATGCACAAGCTCGCCCAGCCGGTAAAGCTGTGGTACCTGTCGAGCTTCTTTCGCGCCGAGGCCCCGCAGAAGGGGCGCTACCGGCAGTTCTGGCAGGTCGGGGCGGAAGCGATCGGGTCGGCCTCGCCGGAGACCGACGCCGAGCTAATCGTGCTGCTGGCAGAGCTGCTCGACGCGGTCGGCGTGAAGGGTGCGCGGCTCCACCTCTCGAGCCTCGGCAGCCCCGAGACCCGGGCGGAGTACCGCGAGCAGCTGCAAAGCTACCTGCGCGCGCACGAGCAGGAGCTCTCCGTCGAGGTCAGGCAGCGGATCGAAATGAACCCCCTGCGCGCGTTCGACGCGAGTGATCCAGGAACCCGGGCCGTGCTCACCGGCGCGCCGACGCTGGTCGACCGGCTCGCGCCCGAGGACGCCGAGCATTTCCGGCAGGTGCGGACGCTGCTCGACGACGCGGGCCTGCGGTACGAGATCGATCCGACGCTGGTGCGCGGCCTCGATTACTACACGCGCACGGTGTTCGAGTTCCGAAGCGACGCCCTCGGGGCTCAGTCGGGGGTCGGCGGCGGCGGCCGCTACGACCGGCTGATCGAGCAGCTCGGCGGGTCGCCGACCCCGGGGTGCGGCTGGGCGGC
The DNA here is from genome assembly GCA_035511595.1 of Solirubrobacteraceae bacterium. Taxonomy (GTDB): domain Bacteria; phylum Actinomycetota; class Thermoleophilia; order Solirubrobacterales; family Solirubrobacteraceae; genus Palsa-465. Next base: position 1,451 of record DATKFF010000745.1, read on the forward strand.
GGGCGTCGAGCGGATGCTGCTTGCGGCCGGCGAGCAGCCGATCTCATCGAGCATCGTCGACCTGTACGTCGCGGTCACCACCCCGGGCGCCTCGGCGCGGGCGTTTCAGCTCGCGCGTGAGGCCCGCCGTGCGGGGCTGGGCGCACAGCTCGAGCTGACCGGACGCTCGCTCAAGGGCCAACTCAAACACGCTGACCGCCTCCGCGCCCGCTACGTCGCGATCGTCGGCGACGAGGGCGAGACGAGACTCAGAGAGATGGAGTCCGGCGATCAGCGCGAGCTCACGCCTGGCGACGTGATCCCGACGATCCTGCGGGGAAGCAGGCTCTCGTGATGCACCCACCGCGCCCGAATCGCTACCGCGACGCGTGGTGCGGCCAGCTGACCGCCGCCCTCGCCGGCAGCGCGGTCCGCGTCGCCGGTTGGGTCCATCGCCGCCGCGACCACGGCGGGCTGATCTTCATCGACCTCCGTGACCGCACGGGGATCGTGCAGCTCGTGTTTCACCCCGATACCGCGCCGAAGGCCCACGCGGCGGCGCACGACCTGCGCTCCGAGGACGTGATCAGCGCCGCCGGAACCGTCGCGCGGCGGGACCCGGCAAACGTCAACCCGAACCTCGCGACCGGGGAGATCGAGTTGGCGGTC
>DATKFF010000746.1:0-2238 GCA_035511595.1 Solirubrobacteraceae bacterium
CGCGGAACGTCTCGTGCCCGCGCATCCGAATCAGGGCCTCGCGGCGGTCGACGACGATGTGCTCGGCGCCGCTGCCGTCGGCACCGAGGACCACTGGGCCGATCCGGCTCGGCCGGTCGGAGCCGATCAGGACCACGGCCCCGGCGCCGTCCGCGAACACGGCGGCAGTGGCGCGGTCGTCCGGGTCGGTAATTCGTGACATGAAGTCGGCGCCCACGACCAGCACGCACCGCGCGCGGCCCGACTCGATCTGGCCTGACGCGGTTGCAAGCGCGGAAAGGAAGCCGGTGCATGCCGCGCCGACGTCGAACGCCCCGGCGCGTGAGGCGCCGAGCGCGTGCGCGACCAGTGGCGCCGCGTTTGGTAGGAGCTCGTCCGAGGTGGTGGTCGCGACAAGCACGAGGTCGACGTCGCTCGCGTCGACCCCGGCCCGCTCCAGCGCGATCCGCGCCGCGGCCGTCGCGTGCGCGGCCAGCCGTTCGTCGGGCGTCGCCCACCGCCGGGTCCGGATTCCGGTCCGGCGCTCGATCCAGTCGTCGCCGACGCCGAGCCGCAAGGCGATCGCCGCGTTGAATACGACGGTCGGGGGCAGGCTCACGCCCACCGATGCGACGGCGGCGCCCAGCGCCCGCCGATCGGCCGGCGGGCTCCGTCGGGGAACCGCTGTCTGCAAGCTTCGCTCAGGAGCGACTGTCTCCACGCCCACACGATCAGCGGCGTTCTCGCCGGGGCCTAGCGTGTGAAGCGCAATACCCGACAGCTGGGGGGGATTGGTCACACACCGGCGCTCAGCCCCGCCAAGCTGTGCGACCCTTCAGCAACGTGACCCGTGCGGAGCGCACAGCCAACCTGCTCGGGGTCGTGGTCCCGTTCGTGGGGGTACTGGCCGCGATCGTCCTGCTCTGGAACCGCGCCGTCGACGGCGTCGACCTCGGCATCCTCGCCGGGATGTACCTGCTCACCGCCGTCGGCATCACGGTCGGCTTCCATCGCCTGCTGACGCACCGCGCGTTTCGGACGTACCCGTGGCTTGAGCGGACGTTCGCGGTGCTCGGCTCGCTATCGGTGCAGGGGTCGGTCATGGACTGGGTCGCCGATCACCGCAAGCACCACGCCCACACGGACCGCGAAGGCGATCCGCACAGCCCGCACGTCGGCCATGGCAGTGGGCTGCGCGGGCTGTGGCACGCCCACACGGGCTGGCTGCTCGAGACCCAGGGACAGGCCGATTGGAAGCGCTACGCGGCCGAGCTCTACGAGGACCCGCGGATGCGGCAGATCGGGCGCCGGTTCCCGCTGCTCGTGCTGATCTCGCTGCTGGTCCCGACCGTCGCCGGATTCCTGCTGGACGGGTTCACGCTCGGCGCGGCGCTCCGCGGCCTCTTGTGGGGCGGTCTCGTGCGGATCTTCCTGGTCCACCACGTGACCTGGTCGGTCAACTCGATCTGCCACTTCTTCGGACGCCGGCGCTTCGACATCGACGATCACTCGACCAACGTCGCGTGGCTGTCGCTGCTCTCGCTCGGCGAGTCCTGGCACCACAACCACCACGCGTTTCCGCGCTCGGCCTACCACGGGCTGCGCTGGTGGGAGCTCGATCCCTCCGGCGCCTTCATCCTGGTCCTCAGCCGGCTCGGGCTCGCCTGGGACGTCGTCCGGATCTCGCCCGAGCGCCAGCTGCAGAAGCTCGTCCGCGTCAGCTGAGCGCGCGGACGACCAGCACGACGACGACGATCGCGGCGATCACCGCGACGAAGTAGACGAGCACGCGGAACGCGTCGGCTTCTTTGCGGAGCGGGTCGAAAGTCAAGGCCGGGCGCCGCGCGCGCCTAGACCACGTACACGAGCGTGTACACGACGACCCACATCGCATCGACGAAGTGCCAGTAGATCCCTGGCACCTCCATGCCCTCGTGGTGCTCGGGCGAGTAGTGGCCGCGAAACGAGCGGATCGAGACCATCGCGAGCGCGCACAGGCCGATGAACACGTGTGCGCCGTGCAGGCCCGTGAGTGAGTAGAAGATCGTCCCCTGGGCCGAGTTCTGGGGGGCAAACCCAAGGTGCACGTACTCGTTGATCTGGATCGACAGGAACGTCAGCCCGAGCAGGAAGGTGGCGATCATCCCGGCCTTCAACCCGAAGCGGTTGCCGCGCTTGATCGAGACCAGCGCCCAGTGGATCGTCAGCGATGAGGACAGCAGGATTGCGGTGTTGACGCCCGCGACGGCTTCCGGGATC
>DATKFF010000747.1:0-3375 GCA_035511595.1 Solirubrobacteraceae bacterium
AGCAAGCACGCCGTCGAAGGGATCAGCAAGTCGGTCGCGCTCGAGCTCGTCAACTCAGGGATTCGCGTCAACGTCGTGGCACCGGGCACTACGGACACCGGCATGTTGACCCGCTTCACGGGCACGCCGGAGAACAAAGCAGGGCTGGTGGCGACGGTTCCCATGGAGCGTCTGGGCCTCCCGGAGGAGATCGCCGCCGGGATCGTCTTCATCGCATCGGACGACGCCTCGTACATCACCGGCCACGTCCTCAACGTCGACGGCGGCCTCACCAATAGCTGACGCGACCCCGGACCGTGGGAGTCGCTCTTCATCAAAACCGATCACAGGAGCAGCAATGACCAGCCAGACAACCCCGTCGGCCAGCGCGACCGGAGACGCCGCGCGCTCGTCGACCCTGGACAGGACGGGGCACACACACAACACCGCGCCGACACGATTCGTTGAAGCGAACGGCACACGCTTCGCCTACCGGCGCTTCGGAAACCCCGACGGCACGCCGATCGTGCTGCTGCAGCACTTCATGGGCAACCTCGACAACTACGACCCGGCGATCACCGACGCGCTCGCCACAGGCCGAGAGGTGATCCTCACCGACAACGCCGGTGTTGGACTCAGCACAGGTACGGCGCCTGAGACCGTCGTGGGAATGGCGCGGGACGGCGCCTCGCTGATCGACGCTCTCGGCCTCGAGCACGTCGATCTGTTCGGGTTCTCGATGGGGGGATTTGTCGCGCAGCAGATCGCCGTCGATCGACCCGAGCTCGTGCGACGGTTGGTGCTCGTTGGCACGGGTCCGCGCGGCGGGGAGGGCATGGGCCAGCTCGACCCCGACGTCGCCCCACTCTTCGGGACGGTCTACGACCCGCAGGATCTGATGTGGCTTCCGATCTTCTTCTCGCCATCGGGAAAGAGCCAAGCTGCAGGCCGCCAGTTCCTCGAGCGCATCCGGGCGCGAACCGATGATCGCGACGTCCCGGTCTCCGACGCGACCGTCGCCGCTCATCTAGCGGCCGCGCACGAGTGGGGAACGGCTGCCCCCGACAGCTACGACTACCTGAAGCGAATCTGTCACCCGGCGCTCGTGGTCAACGGCAGCCACGACATCGTCGTCGCCACCATCAACTCCTACATCCTGCAGCAGAACCTGCCAAACGCCGAACTGATCCTGTTCCCGGACTCTAACCACGGATCGCACTTTCAGTTCACACAGTCGTTCAACGGGTACTTGACCGAGTTCGTCGATCGGTAGACCCCCACGCCTCACGTCTGGAGGATCCACAATGGAAACCCAAACCCCGATCACAACGAATCAGGAGCTCGTAGAGGAGTTCATCAACCGGGTATTCAACGAGCACAACGCGGCAGACACTCCCGAATATTTCAGCCCTGACGTGCAATGGCACGGAGGAACCCTCGGAACGATCGAGGGAACCGACGCCATGACCAGCTTCTACGGGGACCTGTTCGCAGCGTTGCCCGACCTGCACGCCACCACGCTCGCTGTCGTCGCCAACGAGGACACGGTCTGGTGCCGCTTCGTCGTCGAAGGTACTAACGAGGGCAGCCTATTTGGCTTCCCGCCGACGGGAAAAACGGTCAGGTGGGACGAGATCGACACCTATCGCATAGCAAACGGGAAGATCGCCGAGGAATGGTCCTCACCCGATATGACAAACATCCTGTACCAGGTCGGGGCCTACACGCCTCCGTGGATCTCCTGACGCGCGCCCGTAGTCGCGCCGAACCTCCCCGCGTGGCCACCGAGGATTCCCGCCGGCCGGCATATGGGAATCGAAGAGCTTCTCTACGACCCGAGGCTCAGGTTGGAAACGGCGCTCGCGGCGCGGTCGCGCACGCTGCCTTCGCTGCGCGGGTTGTACAGAGGTCCCGTTCCATCGGTGAGCAGGAGGTGGGCCTGGGCGACTCCGCGCGCGCGGGTTGGGGCCGGCTCGGCGAGCTTCTCCGCCAGCATCCGCAACTCGCGGCTCGCCTCCGAGACACGATCGGAGACCGGGCTGACTCGCACATGTGAGCGCGCGCCGGCGCCACCCGCGTCGCGGACGACGTGTCGGATCGCGAGCGCAAGCTTGCGCCGGGCGGGCAGGTTCGTAAGGCGCCGCGCCCGGACCGCGAGGGCGGCGTCGGTCTCGGGTGGCGTCCCGTTCGCCAACGCCGCGTCCAGGGAGCGCGTGCGGATCCGTGCGACAAGCCGATCACGCAACTGCTCCGGAGGGGAGATATATAACGCAGTCGATACCATGACCACCAAAAATCATACGCTGGTCATGCTAACTTGTCAAATCCTTTTGCCGGTCACGTAGAATACGGTCCTGTGACCCTGCTACCCGCCTGGTACCCGTGGCCCGAGACCGAGACCAAACCGGCGCCGATGCCTCTGCTCCTGGTGCAGGCGTTCGTCAACACGCTCGACCTTGATCAAGGCCAGGACCTCCTCAGCTCCGACTGGTTTGTGGGCGCTGGGCTTCTCGACGCGAGCGCCGACGTGGGGGCAGGTGAGCTCGAGCTAGCGCAAGCGATGCGGGAGAGCATCCGTCAGTTGCTCGAGTCGGGCGATGGCGACCTCGGACCGTTGAGCGAGGTGGCGGCTGCGCGGACCGCGAGGCTGCTGGTGGGCGAGCGCGGATCGCTGGCGCTCGCACCACCAGGCCACGGCGATCTGACCGACGCCCTGTTTCAACTCCTGCTCATCGTCCGCGCCGCCCAGGAAGCCGGCACATGGTCACGCCTGCGGATCTGCGCCAATGACGATTGCCGCTGGGCCTTCTACGACCGGTCCAAGAACAGGCAGGGCCAGTGGTGCGACATGGCCGTATGCGGGAATCGGCTCAAGAACCGCGAGCTGCGGGCGCGGCGGCGGAATGAGTCGCGGACGCCGAGCCCGCCGCCGCCAAGCCAGGCTAGGCCCAGCGGGCCGCGGCAGTAGCCGAGTCTTGCGGTCGATCTAGAAAGCGCGAGGCGCATCAACCGCAAGCCGGGAAAGCTTGCGTGGGTGCGACGGGCCGTTTCGGGCCCGAGGTCAACCAACGCCACCGACGCCGCCGCCGTACTGCAGGAGGCCGGTCGTGCCCGCCGCGTGAGCGGAACTGAATGCACCGTTGTGACGGCGCCCCGGCCGCACTGGCACGACACCGTGTCGGTAGGGGTGTCCGTTCGTAGCGGCTGAGACTGCATTGGCCGCGACGGCCGGCTCGGCAAACTCGCCCGCGCCACCGAGTGCGACGATCGCGGCCACAATCGCGTGGCCCAAGCAACGAGGAACGCGACGTGTGGGGTTCAACCGCATGGCCTGACTGGCACTCCTTAGGTCGAGATTGCCCACTTACACACAGCAGTCGACGGCCTGCCGGCGCC
>DATKFF010000748.1:0-4298 GCA_035511595.1 Solirubrobacteraceae bacterium
GCCTCGCGCTTGGCGTGAGCGGATGATCGACCGTTGACCGAGAACCTCTAGATTTGCCGCCGTGTCCGTCCCGACCGCAGAGCTAGGCGCTCCGTCCGCCGTCGCCCGCACGCGGCCACGCGTGACGCCGATCGCCGGGCGGCTCGCCGGCGGCCGGCTGTACTTCGTGCTCGCCGGGGTCGCGCTCGTGATCGCGGCGCTGACGCTGCTGATTCCCTCGACCCCCAGCTACGACCCGTGGTCGTGGCTGATCTGGGGCAGGGAGATCATCCACCTCGACCTCCACACCACCGGCGGCCCCACGTGGAAGCCGCTGATGGTGATCCTGACGACGATCTTCGCGCTGTTCGGAGGCGCGCAGCCCGACCTGCTGCTGGTCGTCGCACGCGCCGGCGCGCTGATGGCGATCGCGATGACGTTCAAGATCACCTGGCGAATCGCGCGGCCGCTCGTGGGCGAATGGGCCGGTTCCGACGCCGCCGGATGGGCGCTTTTGCCGGCGCTGCTGGCGGCGCTTGTCGCGGCCGGGAGCCTGCTCAACTCGCCGAGCTTCATCACGGACAACGGGCTCGGGTACTCCGAGGGGCTGATGACCGCGCTGGTGCTCGTCGCCCTCGACCGGCACCTCGACGGGGCGCGGCGGCAGGCCTTCGTGATCGGGTTCTTCGCCGCGCTCGACCGACCGGAGCTGTGGCTCCTATGGGGTTCGTACGGGCTCTACCTATGGTGGAAGGACCCCGCGGCGCGCAAGCTCGTGATCGGCCTGTTCGTGCTGATCCCGGTGCTCTGGTTCCTGCCCGAGTACTGGGGTTCCGGGCACCTGTTCCGCGGCGTGACACGCGCCCACCATCCCCGCTCCAACAGCGCGGCGTTCGCCGGCTGCCCGTTCTGCACGGAGTTGCGCCATCACGCGTGGCCGCGAGTGATGGACCGGGTCAAGGTCGCCGGTCTACTCGCGCTGGCGGTCGCGGCTTTCGGGCTCTGGCGGACCCGCGGGTCGTGGTGGCGAACCAGTCCCATGACCCCCGGCGTCCGTGCCCGGATCCTGCTGCTTGTGGTCGGCGCACTCGGCTGGCTGTGGTGGATCGGCGTCTCGGTCGAGACCCAGCTTGGCTTCTCGGGCAACGACCGCTACCTCGTCCTCGGAACGGCGCTGATCGCGATCTCCGGCGGCGTCGGCTGGGGTTGGGCGGCGGCCGCAGTCGCGGGGCTGTTGCGCCGGGTCAAGCTCGGCGAGCAGGTCCGCCGCCACCCCGGCGTCGCGGCGACGAGCGTGGCCGGGACGTCGCTCGCGCTGGCCGTGGGGATCGCGGCCCCGCCGTGGATCGGGCCGAGCCTGACCAACGTCCAGGCCACCCATCGGGCGCTCGTCTACCAGGCCCACCTGCGCCAGGACATGAGCACCGCGATCAACCGGCTCGGCGGCTCGAAGCGCGTGCTCGCGTGCGGAGCCGTGATGGCCGAGGGCTTCCAGGTGCCGATGGTCGCCTACGACCTCGGCGTGAAGATGCTGCGCGTCGAGGCCCAGCCGCCGGGGATCGTGCCCGCGCCGTGGCCGAATGTGATCATCCAGACCCGTGACACCTCACACGCCGCGCTGCTGCCGTTGCCCGCCCAGGTGATCGCCTGGGAGCGCGACGGCGCGCACTACACCTACCTCCACTTCCGGACCGTCCGGGTGTTCAGCACCTGCGGCGCAGGGACCGCATAGATGGCGACGGTCACCGCACCCGTCCGCGGCGTTCCACGCGTGCTCGACGTCCGCGAGCCGGGATGGCTCGAGCGCTACCCGCGGTGGGTCACCGACGGCGCCTTCCTCGTGGTGATCACCGCGCTCTCGGCCTACGTCCGGAGCCGGTACATCTCGGGTCAGTTCTGGATGGACGAGGCGATCACGACCGGCATCGCCTCGCACCCGCTGAGCGCGATCCCCGGTCTGCTTCGCCACGACGGCTCGCCGCCTCTGTTCTACGTGCTGCTGCACTTCTGGATCCGGCTGTTCGGGGCCAGCGAGACGGCCACCCACGCGCTTTCGCTGGTGTTCGGGCTGCTCACGATCCCGGCCGGCTACTGGGCCGGGTCGAGCCTGTTCGGGCGTCGTGCCGGCCTGATGGCCGCGGTCCTGTTCGCGTTCAGCCCGTTCCTGACCCAGTACGCCGGCGAGACCCGGATGTACGAGCTGATGGGGCTGCTCGGAATCCTCGCCACCGGGTCCTACATCCACGGCTTCGTCTTCCGCCGCCGCAAGTACCTGATCATGTTCTCGCTGGCCCAGGCCGCGATGCTGTACACGCACGCGTGGGGGTTCTTCTTCGCGATCGGCGCGGTCATCGGGCTGATCCCGATCTGGTTCACGAGCGACGACCGCCGTGGCCTGATCCGCGACGCGGTGCTGGCGTTCGGCGGCGCCGGGATCCTGTTTCTGCCGTGGCTGCCGAACTTCATCTACCAGGCGGGTCATACCGGCGCGCCGTGGGCGCCGCCGCCGCGCTTCGGCGCCCCGGTACTCCTGTCCCGCGACCTGATCGGCGGCGACCGGATCACGATCGGGCTGTTGATCGCGCTCGTGATCGGACTGGCGCCATTCGTGACCAGGCGCTACCGGCGAACGCATGAGGCGACGATGCTATGGGCGCTGATCGCGCTGCCGTTCGCGACGCTGCTGGTGGCGTGGCTCGCGTCGCAGATCACGCCCGCGTTCGTGTCCCGCTACTTCTCGCCGGTGCTCGCCGGGATCCTCCTGCTGGCGGCCTGGGGCTGCGCCAGGGCGGGGATCGTCGGGATCGTCGCGATCGCGCTGTCGGTGGTGTTCGTGGCCCACGTCTCGTCGTACACCCCGCAGTACAAGAGCGACATGCGCGACGTCGGCGGCGAGATGGCACCGCTCATGCACCCGGGCGATCTCGTGATCTCCGGACAGCCCGAGCAGGTGCCGTTGATGTGGTACTACCTGCCGAACGGGCTCCGATACGCGAGCACGCTGGGGGCCGTTCAGGACCCCACCTACATGAACTGGGTGTTCGCGCTGAGGCGCCTGCAGCACGCCAATCCCCAGACGACGCTCGCACCGCTGCTTGCTAGTCTCAGGCCCGGCCAACGGCTGCTGTTCGTACGCCCGCTCACGGAAGGCGCGAAGAACTGGCAGGCGTCGTGGACGCAGCTGGTGCGACGCCGGTCGGCGCAGTGGGGTTATCTACTGTCGACCGATCCGCACCTGAAGCCGATCGCGTTGGCGCCGCACACCTACAGAGGCGCCTGCTGCGTCGCCGACAGTGCCGTGCTGTACCAGGTCACCTGACCGCCCCGATGAGCGAAACCGAGTCCAACCAAACCGACGTCGCCGCTCGCCGTGGCGCGGACATCACGCCCGAGCGGCCGGTGGTGGCGCTCGGCGGCGGTCCCGCGGGCCTGACCGCGGGGTACCTGCTCGCGAAGCAGGGCAAGTCCGTGATCGTGCTCGAGTCGACCGACCAGGTCGGCGGGATCGCGCGCACCGACGTGCGCGAGGGCTACCGCTTCGACCTCGGCGGCCACCGCTTTTTCACCAAGGCCAAGGAGGTCGACGCCCTGTGGCACGAGGTGCTCGGCGACGAGTTCCTGAAGCGCCCGCGCCAGAGCCGGATCTACTGGAACCACAAGTTCCTCGAGTACCCGCTGCAGGGCATGGACGTGATCAAGAAGCTCGGCCCGGTCGACCTGACGAAGGCGCTGTTCTCCTACTTGTGGGCCGCGGTCAAGCCCAAGGGGCGCGAGGACACGTTCGAGGAATGGGTCACCAACCGCTTCGGGCGCTGGCTCTTCAACCAGTTCTTCAAGTCCTACACCGAGAAGGTGTGGGGCGTCTCGACGTCGGAGATCCGCTCCGAGTGGGCGGCGCAGCGGATCAAGGGCCTGTCGTTCTTCGCCGCCGCCAGGCACGCCTTCACCGGCGGTCGCGGCAACGAGATCAAGTCGCTGATCTCCGAGTTCAACTACCCGCGGTTCGGCCCCGGGCAGATGTGGGAGAAGATGCGCGACGAGATTCTCGCCCACGGCGGCGAGGTCCGAATGAACGCGCCGGTAACGCGAATCCGCCTCGACGGCGACCGCGTGACCGAGGTCGTCGCGGGCGGCGAGACGATCACCCCCTCCCACGTGATCTCCTCGCTCCCCCTGCGCACGACGGTCGGGATCGCCGAGCCGGACGCACCGGGCGAGGTCCGCGACGCGGCCCGCGGGCTGCGCTACCGCGACTTCCTCACGGTGCTGCTCGTGATCGAGAACGAGGACGTGTTCCCCGACAACTGGATCTACATCCA
>DATKFF010000749.1:0-3087 GCA_035511595.1 Solirubrobacteraceae bacterium
GAGGGCCCGTTCGACGCGGTGCTCGCGAACCTCCCGTACGTGCCGGACGGCGTCGAGCTCCAGCCGGAGATCGCCCGCTACGAGCCTGCGGCGGCGCTGTATGCGGGGCCGGACGGACTCGACGCCTTCCGCCGGCTGATCACGATGCTCGACGGGGCCCCGCTCCTGGCGCTCGAGGTCGGTGCGGCGCAGGGCCCCAGCGTGCGCCCGCTGCTCGACCGTGCCGGCTTCCGGTCTATCCAGACGCGCCTCGACCTCGCGGGATACGAACGCGTCGTAGTCGCCCGGCGGTGAGCGACGCCGAGGTGTTCGAGCGGTGCATGGCCGTTGGCGGCGTCGCCGTATTCCCGGCCGACACGGTCTACGGGCTCGCATGCGACCCGGCTAACCGGATCGCGGTCGAGCGGCTCTACCGGCTCAAGCGCCGGCCGCTCGGCAAGCCCTCGGCGGTCATGTTCTTCGACCTCGAGGTCGCGCTCGAAGCGCTCCCGGAGATCGGCGAGCGGACCCGGGAGGTGATCTCGCGACTGCTGCCGGGCGCGCTCAGCCTGCTGCTGCCGAACCCTGCCGGGCGCTTTCCGCTGGCGTGCGGAGACGATCCGGACACGCTCGGGCTGCGGGTGCCGCGGGTGGAGCGCCTGGCGGGCGTCCGCTGGCCGGTGCTGCAGTCGAGCGCGAACCTGGCCGGCGGCGAGGACGCGCGCCGGCTCGAGGACGTGCCCGAGGAGCTGCGCCGCCGCGCCGACCTCGTGATCGACGGCGGCGAGCTGCCGGGAGCGCCCTCGACGGTGATCGACCTGCGCGGCTACGAGGACGACGGGTCGTGGTCGACCGTCAGGGCCGGCGCGGTCGGAGACGCGGAGCTGACCGCGGCGCTCGGCGACCCGTTCCACTTCGACCCCGCTACTTATCCAGACATGATCCGCGTCGAGATCTCCGCCTACGAGCGGCTTCAGGAGGAGCTCGTGGCGGCGAGCGGCGCCGGGGCGCGCCGGATCCTCGACCTCGGAACCGGGACCGGAGAGACGGCACGCCGGCTGCTCGAGCACAACCGCGAAGCCGAGCTGGTCGGGATCGACTCGAGCGAGCAGATGCTCGCCGCCGCGCGCGACGCGCTGCCGTCCGAGCGGGTGGCGCTCGGCGTGGCGAGGCTTCAGGACGAGCTCCCCGACGGCCCGTTCGACCTCGTCGCGAGCGCGCTCGCAATCCATCACCTCGATGGCGGCGAGAAGGCCGAGCTGTTCCGGCGGATCCGGGCCGTGCTCGCCCCGGGCGGGCGATTCGTGCTCGCCGACGTCGTGGTCCCAGAGGACCCGGTCGAGGCTCGCATCGAGCTGACCCCGGGCTACGACAAGCCGAGCCCGGTCGCCGATCAGCTCCGGTGGCTCGAGGACGCCGGCTTCGACGCCGAGGCGGCGTGGGAGGCGGGGGATCTCGCCGTGATCGTGGCGCGGGCCCGATCGGGCCCGACCCCGGTCTGATCAAGCCCCGCCGTCAACAGCTTGAGCTCGCTGAGGCCGTTCCGCATCAGCTGCGAGAGGTCCTGCTCGCCCGAGTCGCCGGCCCAGCGCTCGAACGCGACTTTGAAGACCGCGATGCCCGCCTCGGCCGTGAGGCTGGCGGCCGGCTCGGTGACGCCGCGCCGGCGGAGCGCGTCGGCGATCGCCAAGGACAGCGTCGCGAGCTTGATCAACTCGCGCTCCCTGAGCTCCGCACTCGCGGCGACGATCGACTGGCGCGTTCGCGCAAGCTCCCGGCGCCCCTCGAACATCTTGGCCGCCGCCTCGAGCGCCGCCGCGACCGCTTCGATCGGCGCCGTCGAGTCGGGCGCGTCCGCGATGGCGCCGACGAGCAGCTGCTGGAGCTCGCTCGAACCGTCGAACAGGACCTCGCGCTTGTCGGCGAAGTGGCGGAAGAACGTCCGCTCGGTCAGCCCCGCCCGGGCGGCGATCTCGGCGACGGTCGTGTCCTCGTACCCCCGCTCGCTGAACAGCTCGAGCGCTGCCTGCTGCAGGCGGCCGCGCGCGTTTGGCTCCCATCGGGTCATGGGCTCATCTTATTGATGACAGCGACTGACATGGATCTGCTAGGGTGATGACAGTAACTGACATCAACCGCCGACCTGGAGGTTTCTCATGCGAGTTTTTGTCACCGGTGCGACCGGATTCATCGGCTCAGCTGTCGTCCGCGAGCTGCTCGACGCGGGCCACGACGTCCTCGGCCTCGCCCGCTCGGACGAAGGCGCGGCGGCGGTCGAGGCCGCCGGCGCCGCGGTCGAGCGCGGGTCGATCGAGGACCTCGACAGCCTGCGTCGGGGGGCCGCCGCGGCGGACGGCGTGATCCACACGGCCTACATCCACGACTTCTCGCAGATGGAGATGGCGGCACGCGCGGACATCCGCGCGGTCGAGGCGCTCGGCGAGACACTCGAGGGCTCCGACCGGCCGCTCGTCATCACGACCGGGACGGCGCTCGTCTCGCCGGGGCGCCTCGCGACCGAGCTGGACAGCAACAATCCCTCGCTGCATCCGCGGGCGATGTCCGAGCAGATCGCCAAGTCGTTGGCCGCGCGCGGCGTGCGCACGTCGATCGTGCGCCCCGGCGCCTCGGTGCACGGCGAGGGTGACCACGGCTTCGTCCCGGTCCTGATCGGCATCGCCCGCAGCAAGGGCGTGTCCGGCTACATCGGCGACGGCGCCAACCGGTGGCCGGCGGTGCACCGGCTCGACGCGGCGCACCTGTACAGGCTCGCGCTCGAGTCGGCGCCGGCGGGGTCGGTGGTCCACGCGATCGGAGACCAGGGGGTCGCTACGCGGGAGATCGCCGAGGTGATCGGCCGGCACCTCGATATCCCGGTCGTCTCGATCGCCCCCGAGGACGCCCGGGAGCACTTCGACTGGATGGCCGCCTTCTGGGCGCTCGACGCCCCGGCGTCAAACGCGCTCACGCGGGAGCTGCTCGACTGGGAGCCGACGCATATCGGGCTGATCGAGGACCTCGAGCAGGGCCACTACTTCGCCCAGGTGGCCGCCTGAGATGCCGCCGGGGGTGGCGGTCTTTTCGCCGCCACCCCCGGTGGTATCGTCG
>DATKFF010000750.1:0-14642 GCA_035511595.1 Solirubrobacteraceae bacterium
GAACGGCGGCACCGTGGACCTCGCCGGTGGACGCGTCGACGCCGCTTGGCACGTCGCACGCGATCACGGTCGCGCCGGCTTGCGCCGCCGCGTTGATCGCCTCGATTGCCCCCGCGGCCGGCTCGCGGGGCTCGCCGCTGAAGCCGGTCCCGAGGATCGCGTCGACGATCCCGCTCGCGCCGTCAAGCGCCGCCGGATCGAACTTCTCGGGCGCGTCGCCCGGGAGCCGCTCGCAGTTCGTCCGTGCATCGCCCTGCAGATCGGCCGGGTCGCCGAGAAGCAACACCGGCGCCTCGCGTCCGAGTTCGCGCAGCACGCGCGCGCAGACGAACCCATCGCCGCCGTTGTTGCCCTTGCCGCAGACCACGGCGATCCGCCCGGTCGGCGCGTGCTGCTGGACGACGTCGGCGAGGCCGCTGCCCGCGCGCTCCATCAGCTCCAGGCCGGAGATCCCACGCTCGTTGATCGCCCACTCGTCGAGCGCGCGCTGCTGCGCGGCGTCGGGGAGTGGTTCGAGCCAATCGGGCAGAGGCATCCGCGCTGAGCCTACCCGGGCCGCTGCGCTACCGCCGTGGGCTGTGCGTTAGGCGTCGCGGCGCACCAGCAGCACCGCCGCGATCGCGACCGCGACCGCGGCATAGGCGCAGAAGACCCCGAAGCCGGCCCACGGCGCGAGCGTGTTCGGGTCGGGGTGGATCGTCCACACGGCGCCGCCCGCGTTGCTCGGTAGGTACGGGTTGAGCGAGTTCGAGACGCTCGACGGCAGCAGGCCGACGATCGGCGGCAACACGAACACGATCGCCGCCAGAGCAGAGATACCGCCGGCGGTGCTGCGGACGATCGCGCCGAGCCCGAGCCCGAACAGCCCCATCACGGTGATGTAGAGGGCGGCGCCGACCAGCGACCTCGCGACGCCCGGGTGCGAGAACGCGATGTTGATGTGCTGGCCGGTGAGGATCGCCTGACCGGCGAAGAACACGATGAACACCGCCGGGAGGCTGACGACGAACGCGACGGCGCCGAACACGAGCACCTTGCTCCACAGGACGGGCAGGCGCTTGGGTACGGCGGACAGCGTCGAGCGAATCGAGCCGGTTGAGTACTCCGCCGTGATCACGAGCACTCCGAGCACGCCGATCGCCAGCTGCGCGAAGTTGACGCCGACGAGACTGGCTCGCAGCGGCTGGAAGTGCGCGCGCTCGTGTGGGGCCAGATTCGGCCAGCGCGACTCGAAGATCACGCACACGAGGATCCCGATCCCGATGATCAGCAGCAGGCTGACACCCAGTGACCAGATCGTCGACCTGACGGAGCGGAGCTTGGTCCACTCGGAGCGGGTGACGCGCGCCTCCGTGACCCGTATGCGGGGCAGCGATTCACCGACGGCGCTCATGCCGCAGCTCCTTCGGGCTCGGTCGCGATCAGCTCGGCGTCGGCGTGGAACTCCACCTCGTCACGCGTCAACTCCATGAACGCCTCCTCTAGCGAGGCCTCCTGCGGCGTCAGCTCGTACAGCACGATCCGGTTGACCGCGGCGGCCTCGCCGATCTGCTCGGAGCTGAGCCCGGAGACCTCGAGCACCGACGGCTCGGCCTCCTTGACGTCCACGTCGGGGCCGCGGAGCAGCGCGGCGAGCCTCGTCGCCTCTGGCGAGCGGACGCGGACCGCGCGCTTGGAGGCGCTGCGGACGAACTCCTCGACGCTCATGTCCGCCAGCAGGCGCCCGCGTCCGATCACGATCAGATGCTCGGCGGTCTGCGACATCTCGCTCATCAGGTGCGAGGAGACGAACACCGTGCGTCCCTCCTTTGCGAGCTGCTGAAGCAGGTTGCGCACCCACAGGATGCCTTCCGGATCGAGGCCGTTGACGGGCTCATCGAACATCACGACGCGGGGGTCTCCGAGCAGCGCCGAGGCGATCCCCAGACGCTGGCCCATCCCGAGCGAGAACGTTCCCGCGCGCTTGCGGGCGACCGACGCAAGCCCGACCATCTCGATCAGCTCCTTGACGCGCGAGCGACCGATCCCGTGCGTCTGTGCGAGCGCGAGCAGGTGGTTGTAAGCCGAGCGGCCGGGGTGCACGGACTTCGCCTCGAGCAGGGCGCCGCACTCGTGAAGCGGGTCGGGGTGCTCGCGGAACGGCTTGCCGGATACGAGCGCGTGACCGGCGTCGGGGCGGTCGAGCCCCAGGATCAGCCGCATCGTCGTCGACTTGCCGGCGCCGTTCGGGCCGAGAAAGCCGGTGACGATCCCCGGTTGGACCCTGAACGTCAGATCCTGCACCGCGGCCGTTGAGCCGTAACGCTTCGTGACGTTTTCGACCTCAATCACACTCAAACGCTTTCGTTCGGAGCCCCGACCGCGCCAGCTAAGCAGCCTTCCCTAAATACCGCTTGACAGTTTGGACCCGTCAGGCGGCGATCGCGACCGCGGCGGCGTCGCGCCGCGTGTGGGTCAGCGAGACGCTGACCTGTACCCCGAGCGCGCTGGCCCGCTCGGCTGCGGCCCCGGAGAGCCTGACCGCCGGCGGCCCGCCGGCCGAGACGACCTCGACGTCTCGGAAGCTCCAGGCCTCGAGTCCCAGCGCCTTGGCGACGGCCTCCTTTGCGCAGAACCGCGCGGCCAGATGCTGGCCGGGGCGGGCGCGCTCAGCCGCATAGGCGCGTTCGGCGTCGGTGAACAGCCGCAGCGCCAGCCGCGGCCGGCGCTCGAGCGCCTGCTCGAGTCGCTCGATCTCCAGCGCGTCGATCCCGACGCCCGGCACGGGCTCACTCCACCGTGACCGTCTTCGCGAGGTTGCGCGGCTGGTCGACGTTCAGCCCTCGCCGACGCGCGATGTGGTAGGCCAGCAGCTGCAGCGGGATCACCGCCAGCGCCGGCGCGAGCATCCAGTGGCTTTGAGGCACCGCGATCACATCGTCGACGTGTCTGGCGATCTCGTCGTTGCCATCGCTCGCGATCGCGATCACGCGCGCGCCGCGTGCCTTGACCTCCTGGATGTTCGAGACGACCTTCTCGAGCACCGGCGAGTCGGTCGCCACGACGACCACCGGGGTGCTCTCGTCGAGCAGCGCGATCGGGCCGTGCTTCATCTCGCCGGCGGCGTAGGCGTCGGTCGCGATGTAGGAGATCTCCTTGAGCTTCAGCGCGCCCTCGAGCGCCGCCGGCAGCCCGGCGTGGCGGCCGATGTAAAGAAAGAACTCGGCGGCGTGGGTCTCCTCGGCGATCCCACGTACGTCCTCGTCGCCCCGCTCGAGCAGCTCGGTGATCAGGTGCGGCAAGCGCTTGACCGCGCCGACCATCTCGGTGAGCGCGTCCGGCTCGAGCGACCCTCGCAGCTCGGCGACCCGAAGCGCCAGCAGGTACATCGCGACCACCTGGCTAATGAACGTCTTGGTCGCGGCGACGCCGATCTCGAGCCCCGCGCGCGTGTATAGGACACCGTCGGCTTCGCGGGTCGCCTGCGAGCCCATGATGTTGGTCAGCGCCAGGACCGTGGCACCCCGTGTGCGTGCGGTGCGCATCGCGGCGAGCGTGTCTGCGGTCTCGCCGGACTGCGAGATCCCGATCACCAGATCGCCGGGGCCGACGACCGGATTGCGGTAGCGATACTCGGACGCAATCTCGACCTCGACCGGGACGCGCGACCACTCCTCGATCGCGTAGCGGCCGATCAGCCCGGCGTGGTAAGAGGTCCCGCACGCGACGATCACGATTCGTCGCGCCAGCTGGAGCAGTTCGTCGTCGATTTCGCCGAGCTCACCGAGGTCGATGCCGCTGTCACGCGCGGCGCGCTCGCCGATCGTCTCGGCGACGGCGTCGGCCTGCTCGTTGATCTCCTTGAGCATGAAGGTCTCGTACCCCTGCTTCTCGGCGGTCTCGGTGTCCCAGTCGATCGCGACCGTCTCCCGCGCACGCGGTTCGCCGTCGACGCTCAGGAACTCCACTCCAGCGGGGCGCAGCACGACGATTTCGTCGTCGTCGATGTACTGGACGTCGCGAGTCTCACGCATGAACGCGGGGATCGCGGAGGCGATGAACTGCTCCTCGTTTCCGCGTCCCACGATCAGCGGGCATTCCTTGCGAGCGCCGACCAGCAGTCCTGGCTCGTCGAGGCTCATCGCCACAAACGCGTAGTGGCCGCGGAGCTCGCGGTAGGCACCCCGGACAGCGGCGATTAGGTCGCCGTCGTAATGATCCGCGACGAGGTGCGCGATCACCTCGGCATCGGTCTCGGACGTGAACTCCGCGCCGTCGGCGAGCAGCCGCTCCTTCAGCTCGACGTAGTTCTCGACGATCCCGTTGACCACGATGTGGATTCGGTCGGCGGTGTCGAAGTGCGGGTGGGCGTTCTCCTCGGTGACCCGGCCGTGGGTCGCCCAGCGCGTGTGCCCGATGCCGGTGCCCTCGTCGGAACGCTCGGCGACGGCGACCGCACCGTTGCCGCGCGAGTCGATTGCCTCGCGCAGCGCGCTCAGATTTCCGACGGCGCGGACCGTGTCAATCCTGTCGCCCGCCAGGACCGAGATGCCGGCGCTGTCGTAGCCGCGGTACTCGAGCTTCTCGAGCCCCGCCAGCAGCAGCGCTCGAACGTCTCGCCGCCCTACGTAGCCGACAATTCCGCACATGTCCAGCGCCTCCTGATTCGAATTGCCTCGTCGAACCGCAACGGCGGCCCGCGTTCTCAATGCATCCCGCTGAAGAACGAACGCCAGATATTAGAGGCGTTTTCCACGAAAACGGAGGAAAGCCTGTGCGACGAGGCGACGAAGGACTCTTCATCCGATGCTCGCCGCCAGGGCCTCGGATAGATCCCCTCGACCGGCGACCTCGATCGCGCTCAGTCCCAGCCAGCCGGCGACAAGCCGCAGCTCGCCCGCCAGCTCCGCCGCGACTCGATTGTGGTCGACGTTGGGTTCCGCAGATGCGCCCTGAACCAGCAGCGCGCCTCGTTGGCGGTCGGATTTGAGATCGACCCGGGCCACCAGGGCGTCGTCGAGCAGAAACGGGAGCACGTAGTAGCCATGCACCCGCTTCGGGGCGGGCGTGTAGATCTCGATCCGATACCGAAACCCGAACAGCCGCTCGGTGCGCTCCCGAGACCAGATCAAGGAGTCAAATGGCGACAGCAGCGCCCGCGCGTGCAACGCCCGCGGCTGGCGGGCCGCCGGCCAGAGATACGCAGCAGCGCTCCAGCCCTCGACCTCGACTGGGGTCAGCTCGCCGGCCGCCACGAGCTCAGCGACGCGCACCTTTGAGTCCGATCGGGGCAGCCGGAAATAATCGCCAAGGTCGGGCTCGGTGGCGACCCCGAGGGCCTGGGCGGCGATGCGCACAAGCTCGCGTTGCGCGTGCCCGACGTCCGGCGTTGGCTGCTCGCTGATCTCGGCCGGTACGACGCGATTGCTGATGTCGTAGAGGCGCTCGAAATTGACGCGCCTCGCCGCCGCGACCTGGCCGGTGAAGAACAGGTACTCGAGGGCGACCTTCCCGTCGTGCCAGTTCCACATGTGGCCCGGCGTTGGCGGCGGCCGGACGGCGCCCGTGTCCCGGGCGCGGATCGGGCCCTGCTTGCTCACCAGGTCCAACGTCTCGGCGACCAGGTCCGGTTGCTCGCGGGCGATCCGCGCGATCGATCCCCAGGCCTCGCGCTGGACAGCGGCCATCCGCCACCGCAACAGAGGATGAAGCTCGACCGGGATCAGCGATGCCTCGTGCGCCCAGTACTCGATCAGCCGCCGGTCGATCCTCCCGGTGCCGTGACCAGCGATGCGGTCAAGACGCGAGCGGTCGTATGACCCGAGCCTCGAGAACACGGGCATGTAGTGCGAGCGGCAGAAGACGTTGACGGAATCGAGTTGTAGTACGCCGAGGCGGCTCACGAGCGCCGCGATCTGGTTGACGCTCGGTGGTGTTCGTGGGCGTGGTCGACCGAAGCCCTGTGCCGCGAGCGCGATCCGCCGGGCGCGGGCGAGGCTCACGCGACGGTTGGCTCCGGATTTGCCCAGCGTGTCGAGTCCAGACACCGCCATCGGGGTCACCGCCGTCCACGCCGCTTCGCCCCGGAATCGGTTCGCATCCGTTTATCCTCGCAACCCGTGCATATCGGCGAGCTCACGGCGCCGGAGCAGCGGGTGCTTGGTTGCCTGATCGAGAAGCGCTGGACGACCCCGGACCAGTACCCGCTGTCGCTGAACTCGCTGCGGCTCGCGTGCAACCAGTCGACCAACCGCGACCCGGTTACCGACTACGACGATGCGACGGTGCGCGCGGCGGTCGACCGGCTGACCCGCTACGGCCTTGCCCGGCTCGCGAGTGGTCAGGGCAGTCGAGCGACCAAGTACCGCCACCTCGCCGAGGAGGCGCTGGGCCTCGGCCGTGAGCAGCTTGCCGTGCTCGCCGTCCTGCTGCTGCGCGGTCCGCAAACGCCCGGCGAGCTCAAGGCTCGCAGCGAGCGCCTGGCGACCCTGGGATCGCTTGACCAGGTGGAGCGCGTGCTGGAAGCGCTCACGGAACGCGGCTACGCGCGCCGGTTGGAGCGGCGGCCGGGCCAGAAGGAGGATCGCTTCGAACATCTACTCGGGCCGCAGACCGCGGTCCCGTCCGCCCCGGCTCCTGCGTTATCGCCCAGCCCGGCAGAGCTGACCGAGGATGGTGGCCTCGAGGCACGCGTCGAAGCGCTCGAGGCCGAGCTTGCCGAGCTGCGCGAGCAATTCGCGGAATTGCGCGACGCGCGGCGCGGCGAAACCGCCGAGCTGCCTCCCCGCTAGCGCCGGCGGGAGCCGGATACGCCCGTGCGGTCTACCGGATCACGGTTGAGCAGTACTGCGGGTACGGCCCGTTCGGGCTCGTGCAGTTCTCCTGCTGCTGGAACTGCGCCGCCTGGCCGAAGTCCGCGCTCGTGCCCGGATAGTCCCCGCCGTAGGTGAAGGCGTTATCCGTCGAATTGAACGAGTACCACGGGTACGAGCAGAACGCGGTCCCGTAGGTGGGGCAGTATTGGTTGACCTCGGCCTCGCCGCCGAAATCGCTCACGACCGACCACGACTTCGCCCGGCTTCCATCGCCGAACGTGACGCCCTTGACCTGGAGCGGCTGGAACTGCATCCAGCTCGGGATGTTGTAGGAGTAGCAGGGCGGCTTACTCGATTCCCCGGGCAGGCAGTACTGCCCCGCAGGGTTCGTGTAGTTGCCCGTGTGGCCGATCTCCCAGACGAGCGCGTTCGGGGCATCGTTGACGAGGCCCCAGCCGAGCGCGTTGCCGAGCTTCTGCGCGCTGAATGCCGGCATCAGCGGCCCGTCGACCTTGCTGTTGAGAACGATCGTCCCGGAGTGTCCGGTCGTCAGGTCGGTCACGGTGATGTGCATCCCGTCCCGCGCAGGAGTCACATATTGGTGGTCGGTGACCGTGTCGCCGGCGTGCATGACCAGCGGCCCACCGGTGCTGCCATCCACCAGCATCGCGTTGAACGCGGCGGATTCGGCCTTGCCGTGAGGCGAGACCTCCCAGACTGGAGAGCACACCGTGTAATCGTTCTGCGAGTAGCTGACCTTGTAGCCGCCGTCCGCGGCGCAGCCCGTGGTGATGCTGTTGGGATAGAACTGGAGCTCCAGGAAGGCCTCGCCGAACAGGCTGTTCGGGTCGGTGACGGTGCCGCCGATCCAGAAGGTTGGCCCGACCGCGTCGACCTGCGTCGCGCCGTCCGTGGGCAGGACGACCGTCCAGGTGAGGTTTTGCGCGGAGCCGGGCGCGCTCGACAGCGGGTCAAGCTCCGGCTCATCGTGGCCCGTGCAGCTGGCCGTGTACCAGACGAAGCCCTGCGGGTGATGCCCGATGCAGAGCGACTGTGAGCTCGCCGACGAGGCCCCAGGCAAGATCGCCAGCAGCCCGGCGGAACACGCAAACGCCACACCCAGCAAGCGAGACCTCGAAACGCGCACGTCCATCCTCCTTACCCGAACCCGACCGGCCCGGCGACATCCTAATGCCGTAACGCCGTGGGCGCCGCCTACGTTGTAGGGGGCGGTGGGAGGATCATGGGCTTCCGCCCATCAGATCCATCAGGCGCCCGCGTGTCACGCCGTAGCGCTCAAGGACTTGCGCGTCGCGATCGGCATCGATTGGATCTTCCAGCTGAGCGGTGATCTCGTCGATCACTTCCGCGGGGTATCCAACGCGCTCGAGCACCCGAGCAAATTCAGCCTTGGAGATCCGAAAGCCTGGCGGGTCGGTTGCGGCCACCTCCCCACCGACCTTACCGGTGAGCGCCCGACGCCGCCGCTCACGGGCACCGAGCTCTGCCCCGCCCCGTAGACACGACGATCGCCCGCGAGCGGGGCAATCAATCCTGCCGGCGAGACCTTCTCCTCTTTGCCGCGGGAGCCTGTTCCCCGAGATCCTGTCGCTTGCGCAGCACGCGGGAACGCCTTAGCGACTCGGCAGCGCGCTCACGCACCCCCTTGGCGCGGCGGATGATCTTCCGGTAAAGCTCGCGCTCGCTCTCACTCCCTTCCACGCTTCCATGATCGCGCTTCGCCGGCCGTTTCGCCAACCGCGAGTCGGTCATCCTTCGGCGGCGAGGATCCTGCGAAGGGTGGCGGCGAACGCATCGGGATCGCCCTGCGGGCCGAACCCGCCGTGGTGGCTCGGGAAGATCACCGCCTCGGTCCCAAGCCGCTCTGCCACGGCCAGCGCGGCGCGGTAGGTGAACGTGCCCTCCGACTCGGCGCCGGCCGCGATGACGATCCGCGTGGAGGCCCCGTGCAAGGAGTCGAAGTCGGGCTCGTAGCGGCTCACATAGACCATGTGGGGGCCGAGCAGCGGGTGGTCCCGACTGCCGTCGTCCTCGGTAGAGAGCCCGACGTCGGCCGGATTCGGAGCGTGGTTTGGGAACTCGGGCGGAGTCGGTCCCCTGACGCTCGTGAACGCGATGAACTTCGCCATCGCAGGTCCGAGACCATCGCGCTCGTAGGTCATGTGGATGTCCTCGGTCACCGCCAGCGCCTCCTTCCGATCCGGAAGCACCGTCGCGAGAGGCGGCTCGTGGGCGACCAGCGTGCGGACCTCTTCCGGGTGCCGAGTCACCAGCGCGAGCGCGTTCACGGCTCCTCCGCTGCTGCCGAAGATGTCCACGGGGCCGGCGTCGAGCTCGGAGATCAGCCGGTGCACGTCCTCCGCATGCTCGCCTGGCTTCGCCGCCGTGCCACCGTCGGCCCGCGGGCTGCGTCCTACTCCTCGCGGGTCGTAGGTCACGACCGTGCGGTCCGTGAAGTGGCCGGCGAGCGTCTCGAACCCGCTCGCGTCCATCGGTGATCCGATCATCAGCAGGACTGGCTCGGTGCTGTTTGATGCCGTCTCTCGGACGTCATACGTAAGCGTGGCGCCGGGCACGTCCAGGGTTTGTGTCTTCGGCTCGGTCATCGCTCCTCACGTGCATCTCGGAGGCGTCGGGTCCGGCCCTCGCGTCACGTACCCGAGCCCGGTGCGCGTGCTCGTCGCCACCGGCCGGCCATCGCGCCAGTCGATCTCAAGCGACTCCTTGGTGCTGCGGAGCGCGGGCAGGAATGCGACCGGCCTGAAGCTCTGCGTGCTGAGCACGTCTCCCGAATCTCCGACGTAGACGAAGCATCCGCTGCGGCTGAGCTGAATCCAGCCGTCCCCGGTCAATGGGTGGGCGAGCCTGACGTCCGCGATTTGCGCCGGCCTGCGTTGCGGCACTCCGCTCACGTCGAAGACGTGCACGGCGTCGTTCGGGGAGTCGAGCACCCAGAGCTGCCGCTCGTTCGGAGTGAGGGAGATTCCGTGACTCGGTGCCGAAAACCGGAAGGTCGGCGGGTTCAGCGGGAACCGAGGAGCGAACGTGATGGTGAAGAGGACACGGCCGGTCGTGATGCTGCTCACTTGGAAGCCGAGCAACCCAGTTGCGGTCGTGTAGGCGATCGTTTCGCGCCCGTTGATCGTGTTCGGCCTGACTCCCGACTTGAGGGGCCCAATACGCTTGAACACGCGATCCGTCGCGGTGCTCGCCACCTCGAGATAGGGCCAGTTCCGACCCCCGAGGTACACATGCTTTCCGCTCAGCCCGACGATCGTCTCGTGCGGCGACATGCCTCCGTTGATCGATCCGATCACGTTCCCCGATCGCGCAGCGATCACGCTCCAGACGCCGTCGTGTGACCCCTCACCGTCAGGCATGTATATCCGAGCCCCGGCTGGATCTATTGCCATGCTGTCGATGCCCCGTGAGTAGGCTCGGTTGTACAACACCGAGTCGGCGAGCAGGTTGAACGCCAGCAACCGGCCAGTCGTGCCTGGCCCGCCGAACGCGCCGTAGCTGATGTACAGCATGTGAGTGCGCGGACTCGCCGCCACCCCGCGAACACCCTTGACGCCCGGCAGGCGAACCACCTGCACAAGCCGATGGCCGTGGTCGATGTCATACACGTACATCGCTCCATCCGGGAACACGTACTCGTAGTGGCGTACCACCCCCGAGGACCGGGATGCGGCCTGGGGATCTTGTGCCGCCAGCCGGTCCGGTGCGGCTGGAACACGGGTCGCTGCTGGGAGCCGCCGCGGGCTGGCGGCGCACCCAGCTACCGCGCAAACCATGCCAACGCCGACCGCGATCAGACGCAGCTTCATCTCCCTCTCACGTCGAGTCCGCACCCTCGAACGATCGTACCGAGATCCCCGAATCTCAAATACCGAATCAGTGCGCGGTCGCCTCAGCGCGAAGCACCACCATCCACTGCGTCAGCAATCTGACCAATATCCGTGCCGCGCCCCCGAACGTCGGAGGCAGGAGTTGCGTTCTGGCCACCGCGGCTACGAGGTTTTCCGGCCGCGGACTACGCGTCGCGTGATTCGAGCGCCGCCGGTCGCTGCGACTCTCGATCTCCCCGACCGAAGGAGCGCCAACAGCGCGAGGTCAGGCGGCAGCGGTGCTCCCGCCTAATAGCCGACCGGACGCTCGTCGCGATCCGCGCCGCCCTCCCGTGGCGGCTCGGTCCAACAAACTCGATCACCGAAAGGAACTCACCATGTCAGCTTTGCATGACGCGGTGACCACAGTCACCTTCACAAAATCCGCGTTCCCGCCGCTCGCCGTCGGCTTCTTCGGCCTCGCCATCGGCTATCTGGTCTACGGCGCCCAAGAGCTGTTCGGCTACCCGCACCGGCCGGACGCGAAGGTGGACCTGGCGACCGGCATCTGGGGCGTATGGATGCCGGGACTCATGCAGGTCATCGCCGGCGTGATCTTGTTCGTGGGGCTAGCTTGGTTCGGGTCGTTTGCGGGCACTCCGGTGCTGTATATGGCCGCGCTTGCGTTCACCGCGTACGGGGTGCACTGGTTTTCGCTCGGGATGCAGCGAGCGTTGGGTGGCGACTCACGGACCAACGCGATGATGTGCATCGGGTACGTCGCACTCTCGGCTCTGGGAGTCGTGGTTTTCTTCCACAAGGGAATCGATCGCCCCGTTGGTGGCGTGTTCATCGGCCTTACCTTGGTCTATGTCAGCGAGTTCTTCGCGACTCTCCGCGTGCCGCTGGCTGAGAGGGCACTCGGGTTCGTGCGACTCGGTACAGCCGCCTGGCTGCTGTACCTGACGTGGGCGGTGGCGCTCAACTTCGCCGCCGGCTACCACCTGACCACGTAGCCGGGAGCCAGCGCCTGATCGCTCCACCGTCAGGCGGCCTGGCTGGCCGGTTCGGTCCGGCTGACCCACTGATCGACCCACCCGCCGGTGAGCTGCCTGGTGGCGGCGTTGATGCGATTCCACGCGTTGATTCCCGCGATCGCGACCACCAGCCCCGCTAGCTGTGACTCGTCGTACTGGCGAGCCGCCTCCTCCCACACCTCGTCGGGGATCGCATCCGAGCGGTCGGCGAGTCGCGTGGCCGCTTCGGTCAGCGCCAACGCAGCGCGCTCGGCGTCGCTGAAATAAGGAGCCTCCCGCCAGGCGCCGACCATGAAGATGCGCTCGTCGGGCTCGCCCGCAGCCTTCAGCTCGCGCGAATGCATGTCCAGGCACACGCTGCACCCGTTGATCTGACTGGCGCGCACCTCGATCAGGTACAGGGTGGTGGCGGGCACGCCGGCGCTACGGGCGGCGGCGCCGAGCTTCTGCAGCGCCTGCATCGCGCCGGGGACGGTCATCGCCGGGTTGTTGATACGTGGTTGCATGTTTGGTCCTCCAGTCGTGGTCGGTCTGCCGCGGTCACATCGCGTGGATCCCGCGGGTCTATCCCATTGACACGCGACGATGGAGGAACGTGACATGACCGATCAAGATTGGCTGGCCGAGCGTTTCGAGCAGCACCGCCCCCGGCTGCGCGCGGTGGCCTACCGGATGCTGGGGTCGCTGGGCGAGGCCGACGACGCCGTCCAAGACGCTTGGCTTCGGGTCAGCCGCGCCGACACCAGCGAAGTCGAAAACCTTGGCGCGTGGTTGACCACGATCGTTGCCCGCGTCGCGCTGAACACGCTGCGCTCCCGCAACATGCGCCGGGAGCAGCCGTTCGACGTCCATCTCCCCGACCCCGTGGTCGACCCCGCCGACGGCACCAATCCTGAGCACGAGGCGCTACTCGCGGACTCGGTCGGACTGGCTCTACTGGTCGTGCTGGAAACGCTGAGCCCGGCGGAGCGGCTGGCATTCGTTCTGCACGACATGTTCGGGGTGCCGTTCGAGCAGATCGCCCCGATCGTCGAACGCTCCGCCGAGACCACCCGACAGCTGGCCAGCCGGGCCCGCCGGCGGGTGCGCGGTAGCGCGCCGGTCCCGAACGCTTCGCTCACCGAGCAGTGGAAGGTCGTGGACGCGTTCCTGGCGGCAGCACGCAACGGCGATTTCGAGGCGCTCGTCGCGGTGCTCGACCCGGATGTCGTGCTCCGGGCCGACGGCGGGATGACGGGGCTCTCGCACCGCGCGCAAGGCGCGGAGGCGGTGGCCAGCCAGGCGAAAATGTGGTCCCGGGCCGGACTCACGATCCGGCGTGCGCTCGTCAACGGCGCGGCGGGGCTCGTGTCAGAGCGCGACGGCAAGCCATTCTCAGTCGGCGCGTTCACAATCAAGGACGGGAAGATCGTCGAGCTCGACTTCCTCGTCGACCCCGAGCGGCTGGCGCAGCTCGACCTCACGGTGCTCGCTGGCTAATCGCTCGCCGGAGGCTGACACGCCTACGTCAGGCGTCGCTCTTCTTACCCGTCGGTTTCCAGCCGTGCCTGACGCCCTCCAGTAGCCGACGCTGACGCTCGGCGTTCTCCTTGGTCGTGTGGCGGGAGTAGACCTTTCCGGTCTCTCGATCTATGACCTGGTAGGCGCCGCCTGTCTTTTTAACGCTGTAGGGCAAACCACTTCGCCTTCCGGTGGGCAGGCTCGCTTCCTCAGACCATTACACCACCTCTGACGCGGTCGCGTGGCCTTCCGTGGCAAGCTGGTGGCTATGCCAGGGGCCTCCCGATGAGCGTGTTCACCGAGGTCGAGCTTCGGTATCTGACCGGTGGTAGGCAATTGGGCCGGATCGCGACGGTCGGGACGGACGGCACCCCGCACGTGGTCCCGGTCGGGTGGATCTACAACGCCGCGCGCGAGACGATCGACATCGGGGGCTACGAACTGGAACGGTCGAAGAAGTTCCGTGACGTCGCCCGCACCGGACGAGCGGCGATCGTGATCGACGATCTGGAGAGTACGGACCCCTGGCGCCCCCGCGGGATCGAGGTCCGCGGGCGTGGTGAGGCGATCACGCTGCCGACGCCGCTGATCCGGATTCACCCGGAGCGGATCATCAGCTGGGGGCTCGCAGAGGGCCGCAGCGCGCGAACGGTCGAGGGTTAGGCCTGCGTGGCGCGCCGGTGACGCCCACCGCCACGGCGCCCGCGTGGTTGGGTCCGCGCGGTGGCGAACAAGGCGGCTACGACCGGCTCCATGTAATAGTCGGTGCCGCCGTCAGCGCGGCCGTCGGTGGCGATTGGGAGGACGCGGTCCACATGGCGGCTGTAGCGCCCCGGCCAAGCGAGAATGCCGGCGACCCCGTGCGCGCCCTTCTCTAGTCCAAGGCGCTTGGCGATGTTCTCACCGCCGAAGCGCTCACCCGGCGCATCGGCGAGCAGGTCGAACAGCTCACGCGCGGGCGGCGCGAGCTTGCCGTACAGCCAGGCTGCCTGGTCGGCATCGTCTGCCGACCAGGCGCGAGCCTCACCGTGGTGCCGCGGACCGCGCGGGCTCCGGCCTCCACGCCCCCATGGTGGCGGGGCTCCGGGCTCGCTCGCCAAGAAGGTCGCGAACCACGAGTAGAACTCGGGCACGCGGTCCTCTGGGACAGCGACTGTGACCTGCTTGTCGGCCATCAGACCTCGGTGGCCTGGTCCGCCTGCTCCGCGACGTCGCGCTCTGCGGCCTCGCGGCGCTCACCGCATCGGCGCCCGTGGACACCCCGGTGGTGCCTCCCGTGTCGGCCTCTGCGACCGGGGCCGCGCCGACCGGCGAGAAACCGGGCGAAGAACGCGTGGAACTCAGCCACTCGGTCCTCGGGGACGTCTACGGTCACCTGCTGGTAATTGGTTGTCGTTGTGGTTTCGCTTGAATCCATCTTTTACTCCTTACTTGTTTACGCCAGCTAGCATATCACAAGT
>DATKFF010000751.1:0-10547 GCA_035511595.1 Solirubrobacteraceae bacterium
TGGCCGTCGCCCAGGATGCGCTGGCGCTGCAGGAAGCCGGGTGTTTCTCGATCGTGTTCGAGGCGATCCCCGCGGCCGTCGCCGAGGCGCTGATGGGGCGGCTGGAGATTCCGGTGATCGGGATCGGCGCCGGACCGGCCACCGACGGGCAGGTGCTGGTGTTCCACGACCTGCTCGGCATCTACGACGGTCACGCTCCGCGGTTCGCCAAGCGCTACGGGGAGGTCAAGGCCCAGATGGTCGCGGGCGTCGCGGAATACGCAACCGAGGTCCGCAGTGGCGCCTTCCCCGGCCCCGAGCACGTGTACTCGATCGACGACGAGGAGCTCGAGCGCTTCCGCGCCTCGCTTGGTTAGACGCATTTGAAGTCGGAAGCTATGTGTTGGCAGGAGCGGCGCTCCTGAGGTAGCTTCGCGCTCGTGGAGTCGAGGGAGCTCCCCACTGCCCCGGGTCTGTCGGTCACCGATGTGACGGTCGTGTTCGGTGGGATCACCGCGCTCGACGGCGTCTCGGTCGAGGTGTCGCGCGGCGAGGTGCTGGGGATCATCGGCCCCAACGGAGCCGGTAAGACGACGCTCTTCAACGTGATCTGCGGCTTCGTCAAACCCGATTCGGGATCGCTCAGCTGGCGCGGGCAGACGCTCGAACGGATACGCCCAGACAGGCTGGCCGGGCTCGGCATCGCGCGGACCCTGCAGGGAGTCGGGCTGTTTCCGCGGATGACGGCGCTCGAGAACGTGATGGTCGGGGCGGAGCGCTTCCGCCGCGCGCGGCTCGCCAGCGGGTTGCTCGCGCTGCCGCGCTCAGACCGCGACGAGCGCGCGCTCCGCGAGCGCGCCGAGGCGGCGCTTGACCGAGTCGGCGGCGCGGGGATCGGAGACCGGCTCCCGAGCACGCTCCCATACGCGATGCAGAAGCGGATCGCGCTGGCGCGGGCGCTGGTAGCGGAACCGGACCTGCTGCTGCTCGACGAGCCAGCCGGCGGTCTCGACGCGAGCGAGCTGTCGGAGCTGGCGAGGCTGATCGACTCGATCCGGCACTTGATCGCGGTGATGGTCGTCGACCACCACATGGATCTCGTGACGTCGATCTGTGATCGGGTCGTGGTCCTGGACTTCGGGCGCGTGATCGCCGCCGGCGCCCCGCCGGACGTCAGCCGGGACCCGCGGGTGATGGACGCCTACCTCGGCAAGGCCGCCGGCGAGGGGACCGAGCAGCTCGCAACCGACGGAGGCGGATGATGCTCGAGGTGGAGGAGCTCGTGACCGACTACGGCGCGGTGCGAGCGGTCGACCACGTGTCGCTGAGCGTCGACGAGGGTTCGATTACAGCCGTGCTCGGAGCAAACGGCGCCGGAAAGACCTCGCTGTTGCGCACGGTCACGGGCCTCGTCCGGGCGACCTCGGGGACGGTCACGTTCGCGAGCGAGGACATCACCCGCATGTCGGTCGAGGACATCGTCCGGCGTGGGGTGGCTCATGTGCCCGAGGGGCGCGGTGTGATCGCGGAGCTCACAGTCATCGAGAACCTCCGGCTCGGCGGCTTGTGGCGCGGACGGGACGCGGCCCCGCTCGATGAGATCTACGAGATGTTCCCGCGGCTGCGCGAGCGCCGTGGCCAGCCCGCCTCGACGCTCAGCGGCGGCGAGCGCCAGATGCTCTCGATCGGCAGGGCGCTGATGGGGCGCCCGAAGGCGCTGTTGCTCGACGAGCCCTCGCTGGGGCTCGCCCCGAATCTTGTCGCGCAGATCATGGCGATGATCCGGCGGCTCGCGGACGGCTTCGGCCTGGCGGTCCTGCTGGTCGAGCAGAACGCGCGCAGCGCGCTCTCGATCGCCGACCGCGGCGTCGTCCTTAACCTCGGCTCGGTCGTGGCCGACCAGGACTCGAGCCGGCTCGCAGCCGACGAGCGCCTCCGCCACGCCTACCTGGGGTTCTGAATGACCAAGTTCATCGACCTGACGCTCAACGGGATCTCGACCGGCGCGATCGACGCCGCCGTCGCGCTGGCGCTCGTGCTGATCTGGCGCGCCACTCGGATCGTCAACTTCGCCCAGGGGGCGATGCTGATGATCACCACGTTCATCGCCTCGGCCGTGATCAGCTCGACCGGGTCCTACGTCGTCGGCGTCGTGGTCGCGCTCGCATCCGGATTGATCTTCGGAGCGGTCGTCGAGCGCGTCCTGATCCGGCCGGTCGAGTCGGCACCGCAGCTCAACGCGGTGATCGTGACGCTGGGGCTGTACACGCTGCTGGTCGCGGCCGCCGGGATGATCTGGGGCAATTCTCCAAGGCCGTTCCCGGCGGCGTTCTCGCTGCGCGGCTACAAGGTCGGCGGCACGACGCTCCTGTTCAGCCCCAACGACCTGTTCATCGTGCTGATCGTGGTCGCCGTCGCGGTGCTGCTGGCGCTGCTCTTCCGTGCGACCTCGCTCGGCCTGCAGATGCGCGCCGCCGCGTTCGCGCCGGAGGTGGCGCGGCTGCTCGGGGTCCGGGTGGGGAGGATGTTCACGCTCGGGTGGGCGCTCGCGGCGGTCGCCGGGGCGCTCGCCGGGGTGCTGGTCGCGCCGTCGGTGTTCCTCGGCCCCAACAACTTCGACCCGATCCTGATCAGCGGCTTCGTCGCCGCCGTTCTCGGCGGGCTCGACAGTCCGCCCGGGGCGGTGGTCGGAGGGCTCGCGCTCGGGCTGGCACTGTCCTACGTCGCCGGTTACGAGGGCTCCTCACTGGTGCCGCTGGCCGCGCTCCTGATCCTCGTCGTCGTGCTGATGGTCCGCCCGACGGGCCTGTTCTCGGCCGCCAAGGAGCGGCGCGTATGACCGCTGTCCGGCGCTCGACGCTGGTGCGCTCGCTGGCGCTGATCGTGGTGTGCGGGATCGTGCTGCTGATCTTCACCGAGTTCTTGAGCGACTACCGCAACACCCAGCTCGCGACCGGCGCCTACTTCTTCGCGGTGCTGGCCGGGCTCACCGTACTGGCGGGTCAGAGCGGGCAGATCTCGCTCGGCCAGGGCGCTTTCATGGCGGTCGGCGCTTACACGGTCGCGCTGCTGATCGGCAACGAAGGATGGGCCCTGCTGCCGGCGCTTGTGGCGTCGGTGGTGGTGACGCTGGTCGTCGGCGTGCCCGTTGGCGCGGCCGGCAGCCGGCTGAGTGGACCGTACCTCGCCGGGGCAACGCTCGCGTTCGCGGTCGGCTTGCCGGCGCTGGCAGACAGGTTCCCAGCCACGTTCGGCGGTGAGAACGGGCTGACGCTCAACCCACCGACTCCCCCGTCGTTCCTGGGCGCGAGCTTCGACCTGTTCCGCTGGGAGGCATGGATCGCGTGCGCCGGGGCGCTGGTCGTGCTGTTCGTCCTCTACAACCTGATCCACAGCGGCGTGGGACGGTCGTGGCGGGCGGTGCGCGACGACGAGATCGCGGCCTCCCTGTGCGGGCTACGCGTCGGCCGCCTAAAGGCGCTGGCGTTCATCGTCAGCGCCGGCTGCGCCGGGCTCGCCGGCGGGTTGCTGACCGCGGTGGTTGACCAGCTCGCCTCGCCGGGTGCGTTCCCGCTGCAGCTGTCGCTGTTCCTGCTCGCCGGCGTCGTCGTGGGCGGCCTCGGCTCGCTCGGCGGCGCCGTCTGGGGCGCGGCCCTGCTCGTGTTCCTCCCGAACTGGAGCAACGACCTCGCCAACTCGTTCTCGCTGTCGACGAACGTCTCGCACAACCTTCCGCTCGCGATCTACGGGGTGATCCTGATCGGCGCGATGCTGCTGTGGCCGAGCGGGATCCAGGGTGGCATCCGCGCGCTCTCGGGGCTGATCAGGACGCGGGTCGCCGCGCGCCGCGTGGCGCAGGTCCGGACCGCTTCCGAGCCCGAGTCCGGCCCTCGGTAGGAGCCACCCCGAGCAGCGCCGCCTCGACCTGGTGCAGCGCCTCCCAGTCGCCACGGATCCCGATCGCAGCGTCGTTGTAGAGGAACGCCTCGGCGAGCCGGACGATCGCATAGGCGAGTGCGCCGGGATCGGCGGGCGGGGCATAGCGTCCGGCAGCTGCCTCGGCGTCGATCAGCGCTCGCACCGCTGAGACCGAGCGGGGTTGGACATGCCCGGCGCTCGAGGTGATCAGCCGCAGCGCGCTGTCACGCTCTTGCTCCAGCAGGGCGCGCAGCGCGCGGGAGTCGGACAGGCTGCGGTTGACGCGGTCGAACACCTTCAGCAGCCCCGGGGCGCCGCGCTGCCTGACCGCCCGCCGATGGGCCGTGATCAGCGCCTCGAGCTCGCTGGCGATGATCTCGCCGAGCAACGCGTCGCGGGACCCGAACCAGCGGTAGATCGTCGCGCGGCCGAGGCCGAGTCGCCGAGCGACGACGGTCAGGTCGACACGCTCGCCGTGGAGATACTGGCTGCGCGCTAGGCGCACCACGTCCTCACGCGACGCGGTCGCGGGACGCCCACGCTTCGGCTCGCTTGCGATTTGCATAGCTACCAAATCTAGTGATTTGAGACGCACGGCGAGCGACGTAACAAACTTAACCCTTGACCGGGCGGCGCTGGGCATGGTATTCGAAGCGCTGCACACCCCGGGAAGGAGGAGAGGACGTGTTTCGGATCACAAGGTGGCTGGCCAGTGCGGTACTCGCGGCGGGCGGCACGGTGGCGCTCGCGGCGTGCGGCTCGTCGAGCAGCGGGAGCAGCAGCAGTGCTCCCGGCGTCACGGCGACCAGCATCACGTTCGGGACCCATCAGCCGCTGACAGGTCTCGCCGCGCCAGGGTACGACGAGATCGCTGCGGCTTCGCAGGCGTACTTCAACTACGTGAACGCCAACGGCGGCGTGTTCGGGCGCAAGATCCACTTGATCATCAAGGACGACGCGTACAACCCGACCAACACGGTCAACGTGGTACACCAGCTGACGCTTCAGAGTCACGTGTTCGGGATCTACGAGGGCCTCGGCACGCCGACCCACACGAAGGTAGTCGGGTTCCTGAACGCAGACAAGATCCCCGATCTGTTCGTGGCCTCCGGCTGTCCGTGCTGGGACAACGGGACGACGCAGCCCTACACGTTCGGCTGGCAACCCAACTACACGATCGAGGGCAAGATCCTCGGCCAGTACATCAAGCAGCACTTCGCGGGCCAGAAGGTCGGCGTCCTCTTCCAGGACGATGACTTCGGCCAGGGCGGGCTGGCGGGCATCCAGGACGAGGTCCCCGCCGCCGACATCGTGTCCAAGCAGCCCTACCAGCCGGGCGTGACCACGCTCGCGCCGCAGATTACGGCGCTCAAGGCCTCCGGCGCGAAGGTGCTCGTCTCGTTCACCGTCCCGATCTACACGGCGATCGCGCAGCTGACGTCGTTCACGCTCGGCTACAAGCCGCAGCTGGTCGTCTCGAGCGTCGGCATCGACCCGATCACGGTCGGAGGCCTGCTGAAGGTCGTCTCGAAGGGCAAGGCGTCCGGTACCGGCCTGATCGAGGGCGCGATCACCGACGGCTACCTGCCGTCGAACACGGACACCGCGAACCCGTGGATCCAGCTGTTCATGAAGGTCCACACCCAATATGACCCCAACGTTCCGTTCGACGGGAACGTCGAGTACGGGATGGCCAGCGCGTACACGCTCGTGCAGGCCCTGAGGGCCGCGGGGCAGAACCTGACGCGGCAGGGGCTCGTGAACGCGGTCAACAACTCCGGGGGCTCCTGGACCGGCCCGGGGCTGGTTCCGTTCCGCTACACGAAGACCCAGCACGGCGGCTACGGCGGTGCGGAGATGGGGCAGATCCGCGGCGGCAAGATCGTCCTGTTCGGCGGTCCGCTGACCACGGACCCGACGGCCGGGACGCCGATCACCCCGGACACCACCGCGCAGCCGGCGCCGCCGGCCAACGGAATCCCAACCAACTAAGCTGGTCTGCATAGGTGGGCGTCGCGCAGGGCGGCGCCCACCTTGTTACTTCCGGGCGTCCTGGTACTCGATCGTCCGGAGCACCCGAGCGGGTGCGCCGGCCGCGACCGAGAACGCGGGGATGTCGGTCGTAACCACCGAGTTGGCGCCGATCACCGAGCGCTCGCCGATGGTCACGCCGCTGGTGACCACAACGCCCGCCCCGCACCACACGTTGTCACCGAGCCGGGTCGGTCCACGGGAGCTGAACCCTTGCCACGGGACCGGCCGCGCCGGGTCGTCGAAGCGGTGGTTGCTGTCGGTCACGAAGCAGCCGTTGGCCAGCATGCAGTGGTCGCCGATCTCCACCAGATCGAGCGCGGCGACCATCACAGCGATGTTGAGGAACGTGCCCGACCCGATCCGGATCCTGGCCGACTCCGGGGCCGTCAGCCAGACGTGCGGCTCGAGCAGCGTGTCCGCGCCGATCTCGAGCCGCCCGTCGCGCAGGGCCTCGAGCACGTTGCCGTGCACCGGCCAGCGGACGAACGCGCGCCTGCGCATGAACTCCCAGTGGATCCGGGCTCGGTTCCAGGGCAGCGAGTTGCGCTCATACCAGCGCCACCGCTGAGCCCACAGCTCGAAATCGGCCCGTGTCGGCGGGCCGCCGTGCGGCCGGTGATTCACACCGGCAGTGTCCTCTAAGCGCGGGGCGCGCGTGCCCGCGAGCCGTACAGCCGCTCGCGCACGGCCTGCTCGACGTCCGGCTCTTCGACCTGCTCTGGCCCCGTCGGGGCGTCGGACCCCTCACCACGACGCAGCCCGAGCGGCGCCAGCTCGAACGCGCCACGGCTGAGCGCGGCCATAAGGCAGCCGACCAGCCCGACGCTCGCCACAGCGACCGACACGATCACGGGACCAGCCATCTCAGACCAACGGTACAAACGGGCCCGCCGTCCCGGTGTAACGAAATTGTGTCGTCTGGAGGGGACTCGGTGGCTCAGCGCGCGGCCGCCGCCGCGGGCCTGCGGCGAGCGCTCCTGGCTCGCCGCGGCGCGCGTGAGCGCCCGTCCGCCTCGAGGATCCTCGCCAGGAACTGGCCGGTGTAGGAGCCCTCCACCTTCGCGACCTGCTCCGGTGTACCCGCCGCGATCAGGCTGCCGCCCTCGTCCCCACCCTCGGGACCGAGGTCGATGATCCGGTCGGCGACCTTGATCACGTCGACGTTGTGCTCGATCACGACCACGGTGTTGCCGGCGTCCACCAGACGCTGGAGCACCTCGAGCAGGCGCTGGATGTCGGCGAAGTGAAGCCCGGTGGTCGGCTCGTCGAGGATGTAGAGGGTGCTTCCGGTAGCGACCTTCGAGAGCTCGGCGGCGAGCTTCACGCGCTGGGCCTCGCCGCCGGATAGCGTCGTCGCCGGCTGGCCAAGCCGCATGTAGCCGAGGCCGACGTCGTTGAGCGCCTCGACCCGCCGGCGGATCTTGGGGATGTGGGCGAAGAACTCGAGCGCCTCCTCTACCGGCATCTCGAGCACGTCCGCGATCGTCTTGCCCTTGAACCGGACCTCGAGCGTCTCACGGTTGTAGCGCTTGCCGTGGCACTGCTCGCACGGGACGTACACGTCCGGGAGGAAGTGCATCTCGATCTTGATCTGGCCGTCGCCCCGGCACACCTCGCAGCGTCCGCCCTTCACGTTGAACGAGAACCGGCCCGGCTTGTAGCCGCGGGCGCGGGCCTCCTGGGTCTTGGAGAAGAGCTCGCGGATCTGGTCGAACAGCCCGATGTAGGTCGCCGGGTTCGAGCGCGGCGTGCGCCCGATCGGCGACTGGTCCACGGAGATGATCTTGTCGAGCTGCTCGAGCCCGCTGATCCGCTTGTGCGCGCCCGCGCGCTGCCGCGTGCGGTGCAGCCGGTTCGCGACCGCCTTGTAGAGCACGTCGTTGACGAGCGTCGACTTGCCTGAGCCCGACACGCCGGTCACGCAGCAGAACACCCCGAGCGGGACCTTCACGTCGATCTGGCGGAGGTTGTGCTCCGACGCCCCCTGGATCTCGACGTATCCGCTCGGCCTGCGCCGCTTCGCCGGCACGTCGATCACCCGGGTGCCCGCGAGGAACTGCCCGGTCAGCGACTCGGGCACTTCCGCCAGCTCCGCTGCGGTGCCCGCCGCGACCACGTAGCCGCCATGTTCGCCGGCTCCCGGGCCCATGTCCACGAGGTGGTCGGCCGCGCGCATCGTTCCCTCGTCATGCTCGACGACGAGCACCGTGTTGCCGAGGTCCCGGAGCCGCTGGAGCGTGACGATCAGCCGGTCGTTGTCACGCTGGTGAAGACCGATCGAAGGCTCGTCGAGGATGTAGAGGACGCCCACGAGCGAGGACCCGATCTGCGTCGCGAGCCGGATCCGCTGTGCCTCCCCGCCGGACAGCGTCGAGGCCGCCCGGTCCATCGACAGGTACCCCACGCCGACGTTGTCGAGGAACTGGAGTCGCTCCTCGATCTCACGCAAGACCAGCCGCGCGATCCGGCGGTCGTGCTCGGTCAGCTCGAGGCCCCGCGCCCACTCGAGCGCGCGCCGCGCGGACAGCGCCGTGAACTCGTGGATCGGGGTGTCGGCCACGAGCACCGCGCGAGACTCGGGGCGGAGCCGCGCGCCCTGGCACTGCGGGCACGGCCGCAGCGTCATGTACTCCTCGATCTTCTCGCGCGTGAACTCGGAGTCGGTCTCCCGATATCGGCGCTCGAGG
Organism: Solirubrobacteraceae bacterium; assembly: GCA_035511595.1. Lineage (GTDB taxonomy): Bacteria > Actinomycetota > Thermoleophilia > Solirubrobacterales > Solirubrobacteraceae > Palsa-465. Next base: position 8,619 of record DATKFF010000751.1, read on the forward strand.
TTCGGCACGATCCCTTCGAAGGTCGTCGCGTAGGAGCGCTGGCGCCCGAAGCGATTCCGGTAGGAGACCTGCACCCGGTCGCCGTTGGTGCCATAGAGGAAGAAGTCGCGCGCCGATTCGGGCAGGTCCTGCCACGGCGTCTCGAGATCGACGTTGTAGCGCTCGGAGATCGCCTGTATCAGCTGGTCGTAGTACTCGGACGCACTCGCCGCCCACGGCGCGATCGCGCCCTCGCCGATCGACAGTGTCGGGTCTGGGACCACCAGCTCCGGGTCGATCTCCATCTGCGACCCGAGCCCCGTGCAGCGCGGGCAGGCGCCGTGCGGCGAGTTGAAGCTGAAGATCCGCGGCTCGAGCTCGGTCAGGCTCGGACCGTGCACCGGGCAGGCGAACTTCTCGGAGTAGGTCTGGATCTCGTCGCTGTCGACCAATTCGATCTCGACGAGCCCGTCGGCCAGCGCGACGGCGGTCTCGATCGAGTCCGCCAGTCGCTTTCGCAGCTCGTCCTTCATCACCAGCCGGTCGACGACGACCGCGATGTCGTGCTTGAACTTCTTGTCAAGCGCGATCTGCTCGTCGAGCCGCCGCAGCTCGCCGTCGACCTTGACCCGTCCGAAGCCCTCCGCCCGGAGCTCCTCGAGCTGCTTGCCGTACTCGCCCTTGCGGCCCCGGACGATCGGCGCCAGCACCATGAACCGCGTCCCCTCGGGGAGCTCCATGACCTGGTCGATGATCTGCTCGGCCGACTGCCCGCTGATCGGGCGCCCGCAGATGTGGCAGTGGGGGTGGCCGATCCGTGCCCACAGCAGTCGCAGGTAGTCGTAGATCTCGGTGACCGTTCCGACCGTCGAGCGCGGGTTGCGCGAGGTCGTCTTCTGGTCGATCGAGATCGCCGGCGACAGCCCCTCGATCGAATCGACGTCGGGCTTGTCCATTTGCCCCAGGAACTGGCGCGCGTAGGCCGACAGCGATTCCACATACCGCCGCTGCCCTTCGGCGTAGATCGTGTCGAACGCCAGCGACGACTTGCCGGATCCCGACAGGCCCGTGATCACGGTCAGCGACCCCCGCGGGATCGCGACGGTGATGTCCTTTAGGTTGTGCTCCCGGGCGCCCGAGACGACCAGTTGGTCCACATAACGCAGTCTAGACGGGCGAACAGACGTTCCTACCCCGTGGTCGGCGATGGCTCTAACCCTGGACCAGGGCGAAGACTTCGTCGAGCAGCGCTCCCTGGTCAGACAGCTCGTAGTGCGCGCTCAGGTAGCTGTCGACCTCGTCACGTGAGGACCCGCTGAGCGCCATGTTCAGCGCGATCAGCCTGGCTCCCTCGTGGTCTCCCCCGGTCTCCCCGGCCCCGGTGGTCGTCCTGCGCGCGGGCCGCGGCTTCGCCGCGGCGGGAGCGGGCGTCGGCTCGGGCACCGGCGGCTCGGGGTCCGGCTCTGGCGGCTCGGGCGCCGGTGGCTCCGGCAGCGGCTCGGTTTCAGCGGGCGGCGCGGCGCCGACCGCGCTCGTGTCCTGAAGGTTGCCCTGGAGCCGATCCAGTTCTGAGCCGAGGCGCGTGGCACCGGCCCGGAGGGCGTCGAGCAGCGCGTTCAGCTCCTGGTCGATCGCCTCGATCCGCTCGAGCATCGCCGACGCGGACTTCGAGACCTCGGCGACCCGTTCACCGGCCTGGGCCGCGGCGTTCGCCTGCGCCGCCTTCGCGTCGCTGCGGGCGTCGGTGCGGATCCGGTTCGCCTCGGCCTCGGCGTCGCTGCGGATCTCCGCCGCGGTCGCCTCCGCGGCCTCGACGATGGCCCGGACCTGGTCGCTGGCCGCCCCGGCGAGCGTCGCACCGCCGCGCCGGACGGTCCGGCTCTGCTCCTCGACCTCCGCGGCGACGGCGCTCAGATGCGCGTCGACGGCCTCGGGGTCATACCCGCGGCG
>DATKFF010000752.1:0-4184 GCA_035511595.1 Solirubrobacteraceae bacterium
ATTCGGTGCCCAACGCCAGCCTGGCCGCCGGCACCGACACGATCCCGCAGATCGAGCACATCGTCGTGTTGATGCTGGAGAACCACTCCTACGACAACCTCCTCGGGATGCTCGGGCGCGAACCCGGCCAGCGTCCGCGGGGAGACGGGTTCGCCCTCGCAAAGGACGGGCTTCCGGTAGCTACCAACCCGTACCCGGACGGCCGGCTCCAGCGTGCCTTCCGCATGCCGACCACCTGCCAGTTCGACAGCGTCCCGAGTCAGGAGTGGACCGCGAGTCACAACCAGTTCAACGACGGCGCCAACAACGGCTTCGTCAGCACGACGATCGACCCGTACTCCACGCAGGTCGTGGGTGCGGTCGCGATGGGCTACTGGACCAAGGACGACCTGCCGCTGACGTACGCGCTTGCCAGCACGTTCCCGATCGGCGACCGGTGGTTCTGCAGCTGCCTTGCACAGACCGATCCCCAGCGTCGCTACCTGATCGCAGCGACATCGAGCGGGATGACAGATGACATCGGCACGGGCCCGGGCAACATCGTCCCCAACGCCACGCTCGGCGCACCCGCGAACGGCACGATCTTCCAGCGGATGAGCGATGCCGGGATCACGTGGGCCGATTACAACGCCAGCTTCCCGACAGGCGCGACGATGGAGCTCTACCCGGACAACGACGCGGCCTATTCCCAGAGCAATGCGGTCCCGATCGCGCAGTTCTTCTCAGACGCCAATGCCGGCACGCTGCCGCAGTTCAGCCTCCTCGACCCCGACTTCGGCACCCAGTCCCAGGAGAACCCGCAGAACATCACGGTCGGCGAGGGGTTCCTCGGGCAGGTGATCGACGCGCTGCGCACCTCGCCGCTTTGGCGCAAGACGCTGTTCATCCTCACCTACGACGAGCACGGCGGCTACTACGACCACGTGCCGCCCCCGGTCGCGCTGGCGCCCGACTCAATCCCGCCAACCGTCCAGCCCGGTGAGTCGACCTACGACGGGTTTGCGCGCTACGGCTTCCGCGTGCCCTCGATCGTGATCGGCCCCTACGCGAAGCGCAACTACGTCAGCAGCGTCGTCTACGACCACACGTCGATCCTCGCGTTCCTGGAGCGCAAGTGGAATCTCCAGGCGATGACGTATCGCGACGCGAACGCCAACGACCTCACCGACTTCCTCGACCTGGGCGCGATGAAGGCCGGCAAGCCGACGTTCCCCGAGATCCCGTCGCTCGTCCCTGCCGGCGACGATGCCGCGCGGCTCGCATGCTCGAAGACCGGCCCCGGCAAGGTGCCGGCACCGATTCCCGCGCAGAAGCTTTCGGTCCGCTCGGCGCGGGTCGACCGCCGCGCGCGCGGACTCGTCGTCGAGCTCGCGACCGACCGCGGGACGATGACGGGGCTCGAGGTCGAGCTGTTCCAGGGCCACCACCGGCTGACGCATGCGTTCGTGGTGAACGTCGGCTATCCCGAGCACCGCGTCGTCCTGCGCGTCCGCGGCAGGGCCCCGAAGGCAGGTCGGTACACAGTGGTCGTCAAGCAGGGCCTGCGGACGCTGGTGCGGCGCTCGGTCAGCGTCCGCTGACCGGGGCGACGGGCCGCTCGGTCCGGGCCACACGCGAGCATCTGTTCGACTAGCGAGGCCCGTCGGATGAGCCCCGCAGGTGCTACCTTCATTGCCTCCCGCGGCAGTGGTGGAACGGTAGACACGCGGTCCTCAGGCGGCCGTGCCCTAACGGGTGTGGAGGTTCGAATCCTCTCTGCCGCATTGGAGTCGGGGCACTAAGTGCGCATGGCGGACGTCGCCAAGCTCGACGAGTTCATCGGCCCAAAGCGCTGAGCCGCAAGCTTTCGCCACGAGGGGTTTTCGCAGAACCGGACCGGGAAGCCTTCGCAGAGAGGGTCACGAAGGTAACGGTGTAGGAGGAGAAGGAGGAAGTTATGAGCGCGCTGCGACCCAGCGGCCGGTTGATGTACGTCGTAGGCGCGTTGGGGGGCGTGCTGTTCGGCTACGACACGGGCGTCATCTCCGGCGCCATCCTGTTTATTCCGAAGGACTTCAAGCTGACGCCGTTCCTGCAGGGTGCGATCGTCGCGGGACTGCTTCTCGGCGCGATGATCGGGGCTGCGGTCGCCGGACGGTTGTCCGACCGCCTGGGGCGCAGGCGGCTGATCATCGTCGCCGCTGTCATCTTCATCGTCGGAGCGCTGCTGGCGGCGTTCGCCCCGACTGTCGCGGTACTCATCGCGGCGCGGGTCATTCTCGGGTTGGCCGTTGGTTCGGCCGCGCTCGTGGTGCCGCTGTATCTGGCCGAAATCGCCCCGACCGAGGTCCGCGGCGCGATCACCTCGCTCAACCAGCTGATGATCGTCGTCGGCATCCTCGCCGCCTTCATCGTCAACGCGATTCTCGCGTCCTCAGGGAACTGGCGCCTGATGCTCGGCCTCGCCGCCGTGCCCGCGGTGATCCTGCTGGTGGGCATGCTGTTCATGCCCGAGACGCCTCGATACCTAGTGCACACGGGCGAGGAGGACACCGCGCACGAGGTGCTCGAGGACCTGCCCGGTGAGGAGCCGCCCAGGGAGCGGATCGAAGAGATCCGGGAGGTCGACGAGCAGCAGGGAGGCGAGACCGGCCTGCGCGCGCTCCTTCGGGCCAAGTGGGTCCGCCCGGCGCTGCTTGTCGCCGCTGGTCTGGCGATCTTCCAGCAGCTCGTCGGGATCAACACGATCATCTATTACGCGCCGACGACGCTCACGAACGTGGGCTTCGCAAAGACGAGCGCGATCTACGCGAACCTCATCATCGGCGTCGTGAACGTCGCGATGACGGTGATCGCGATCCGGATCATCGACCGCGTCGGACGCAAGCCAATGCTGTTCGCGGGCGTTGCGGGAATGGTCGCCAGCCTGCTGGTACTCGGGATCTCGCTTTCGGTGCTCCCGACGCCCCACCATCCGGGCTACCCGGCCGCGGTCATCACGCTCGTCTGCCTCGGCACCTTCATCGCCTCGTTCGCGGCGACCTGGGGTCCCGTGGTGTGGGTGATGATCCCCGAGGTCCTGCCGCTGAATGTGCGCGGCACGGCGATGGGCGTGGCCGTGTTCTGCAACTGGGCCGCCAACTTCGCCGTCTCCCAGACGTTCCCGCCGCTGCTCTCCGGGCTGGGGCCGGGTCCGGTCTTCCTCGGCTACGCGGTTCTTGGCATCGTCGCGGGGCTGTTCGTGAAGGTGTTCGTGACCGAGACCAAGGGCCGGAGCCTCGAGGAGATCGAGACGGACCTCCAGGGAGCGGCCGGCAGAGGGGTCAGGAGGCGCACCGCCGTACCTAGACAAACCGTGGCGTCGGGCCGCTGACGGACGATCACAGCCAGCCCTTCGCCTCGGCCACCCGCACCGCCTCTCCTCGGTTACGAGCATCGAGCTTGCGCATCACCGAGGAGAGGTGGTTGCGGACGGTCCCCGGCGACAGAAACAGCGCACCGGCGATGTCCGCGACGGTCCCGTACTCACGCGACGCTGCCAGCACCTCTTGCTCGCGCTCGGTCAGCGGGCTCTCCCCCTCGCTGAGCGCCGCCGCGGCGAGCCCCGGATCGACGACGCGCTCGCCGCCGTGGGCACGGCGGATCGCGTTCGCGAGCTCGGACGCCGGCGCGTCCTTGAGTAGGAACCCGGCCGCGCCGCCTTCCATCGCGCGGCGCAGATAGCCCGGGCGCCCGAACGTTGTCACGATCAGAACCCGGCACTCGGGCAGCACTTGGCGAAGCTCGGCAGCCGCCTCGAGGCCCGTGGCGCCGGGCATCTCGATGTCGAGCATCGCGACATCCGGACGAGCCGACGTGGCGGCAGGGACCACCTCGTCGCCGCGCGACACCTGCGCCACGACCTCGATATCCGGCTCGAGTCCGAGCAGGCTCGCCAGCGCGCCCCGGACCAGCCCCTGATCCTCTGCGATCAGGACCCTGATCACGAGCGCGGAACCGGCACCGTGACCGCGAGCCGGTATCCCCCGCCCGGGCGCAGGCCCGCCTCGATCAGACCGTTCAGACCACGCGCGCGTTCGGCGAGCCCCTCCAGCCCGTGACCGGCACTCCCGTTGCCGCGAGCCGCCACTGGGCCGACCCCGTCGTCCACGACCTCCACCCCGGCGTCGGCGAGACTCGAACTGATCGTGAGCGTGCAATGGCTG
>DATKFF010000753.1:0-7410 GCA_035511595.1 Solirubrobacteraceae bacterium
GTCGACGATCGCCTTGTCGAAGTTGTCGCCGCCGAGATGGTTGTCACCCGCGGTCGCCTTGACCTCGAACACGCCGTCGCCGATCTCCAGCACGGACACGTCGAAGGTGCCGCCGCCGAGGTCGAAGACGAGGATCGTCTGGTCTGACTCCTTGTCGAGCCCGTACGCCAGCGATGCCGCCGTCGGCTCGTTGATGATGCGCTTGACGTCAAGCCCGGCGACCGTGCCGGCGTCCTTGGTCGCCTGGCGCTGGTCGTCGTTGAAGTACGCGGGAACAGTGATCACCGCGCTGTCGACCGTCTCTCCGAGGTACGCCTCGGCGTCGGTCTTGAGCTTGCCGAGGATCATCGCGCTGATCTCCGGCGGCGAATACTGGTTGCCGCCCGCCTCAACGCGAGCGTCGCCGTTCGGCCCGGCGACGACCTTGTACGGGACGATCGACTCCTCGGTCTTGACCTCGGCCTCCTTGCGGCCCATGAAGCGCTTGATCGAGAAGACCGTGTTCTGCGGGTTGGTGACCGCCTGGCGCCTGGCCACGGTTCCAACGAGCCGCTCCCCACCCTGCGTGAACGCAACGACGGACGGCGTGGTGCGGCCGCCCTCGGCGTTTTCGATGACCGTCGGTTCGCCTCCCTCGAGCACGGCCATGCACGAGTTAGTCGTCCCGAGGTCGATTCCTATGGTCCTTGCCATGTGGTTCTACTCCTCTGGGTTTACAAAAATCTGAGTCCCATCGTAGCAGATCTGGGTTGGCGGCAACGGGGCGGCGGAGGCGCCGAGCGCTAGTCGAACGTGAATGCGCTGGGGCAGATCCGGTTCAGTGCACAGTCGGCGCAAGCAGGCCGCCGCGCGTGGCATGTGCGGCGCCCGTGCCGCAGCAGGTTGAGGTGCAGCTCGAGCTCCTCACCGGGCGGAGTGATCTTAAGCATCGTGTCGTGGAGCTCCTCGAACGGCGCCTTGGGACGGAACAGCGCGAGCCGCGTCCCGACGCGTGAGACGTGCGTGTCGACCGGCACGTCGCGCATCCCGAGCGCGAACAGCAGCACGCAGGCAGCCGTCTTGCGGCCGACGCCCGGAAGCGAGGTCAGGTACCGCTGCGCCTCGGGAACCGACGCGCCCGCGAGCCAGTCGAGCGACAGCTCCTCCGTGGGACCCGTGTCGCTGATCGCCTCGAGGATCGCCTTGATCCGGACCGACTTGACCTTCGAGATCCCGCCGGGCCGGATCGCCGCCTCGATCTCGTCGACCGGCGCGTCGCGCACCTCTTCCCAGCTGGGGAACCGCTCCCGCAGCGCCAGGTAGGCCACGTCCCGGTTGCGGTCGTTGGTCGACTGCGAGAGCACCGTCAGGATCAGCTCCGCGATCGGGTGACCGTGGGGCTTTGCGAGCGGGACCCCGTACACCAGCCGCAGGCGATCGCGGACACTCCGGACCCGTCGGCGGGTCGGCGGATCCCAGCCGCGGCTACTCAAGCGCCCCCCAGTGCTCGCACGCCCGCGCCGACTCCGCGAGCGCCTCGGGCAGTGCCTCCGTGACCGCGCCGGGCTCGAAGCGGGCGCCGGCGAGCCGCGCGAGCAGCACCCCCGTCAGCGCGTCGCCTGCGCCGACCGTGCTGATCACGCGGGTGGGGACTCCCGGGGCGTCGGCCTGCACCTCGCCGCGAACCACCGCCCCCTCGGCGGCCAGCGTGACCACGGCGACCCGGGCGCCGGCGCGTGCCAACGCGGCCGCGGCGCGCTCCGGGTCACGCTCGCCGGTCATCAGCGCCGACTCGGCGGCGTTGGCGCGGACCAGCAGCGCGCCCGGGACACAGGCGTTGGCGGCGGCCACCGCACCGGCGACCGACGGCCATCGGTGAAGGCGCAGGTTGGGGTCGAAGATCACGGGACGGTCGAGCTCGAGCGCCACTTCGCGGGCTCGCATCGTGACCTCCCGCTCAGCGGCGCCCGCCAGCGTGTTCGAGGTCAGAAACAGCGCGTCCGTGCCGCCGACGGCTTCCTCGACGCGCCCGGACAGTGAATCGACGACGGTGGCCACCGGCTGTCCATAGATCTGGTAGCTCGGCTCGCCGGCGGCGTCGATCGCGACCATCGCGAGCGTGGTCTGGGCCCCGGCGACAAGCTCGAACCACGAGGTGTCGACACGCTCACGCTCGAGTCGCGCGCGCAGCCACCGGCCCCACGAGTCGCGGCCAGCGCCGCCGGCCAGCGACACCTCGGCGCCGTGCCGGGCGGCGACGACGGCGACGTTCGCGACGACGCCACCGAAGCGCGGGACGAACGCGTCGGCGTGCGGCAGCTGGTCGACCGGGCGCTCGCAGATCAGGTCGACGAGCGCCTCCCCGAGGCACAGGGTCCGCGCCTGTGACCCGGGCTTGTTCACACGTTAGGACGTTATCCTCGCCGCCGGGTGCGCGTCGAGGAGCACACGATCACGATCGATCACGTACCCGTCTTCTACCGGGACGCCGCGACCCCGGGGGCGGATGAGCCGCCGACGCTGTACCTCCACGGCGCCCCGACGAGCTCGGATGACTGGATCGCGTTCCTGGAGCTGACGGGTGGGATCGCGCCCGACCTGATCGGCTTCGGGCGGTCGGGCAAGGGCGGCCACCTGGACTTCTCGCCGGCCGGGCTGACCACGTTCGTCGAGCGGTTCGTGGCAGAGCTGGGCCTCGAGCGCATCAACCTCGTCGGCCACGGCTGGGGCGGCGCGATCGCGCTGCTGCTCGCGGGGCGCGATCGGGGTCGCGTGCAGCGGCTCGTGCTGATCGACGCGGTGCCTTTGCTTGAAGGCTTCCGCTGGCCCCGGTTTGTACGGCTGGCTCGCCGACCCGTGATCGGCGAGCTGCTGATGGGCTCGGTCAACAGGTCGATGCTCACCCGCCGGCTTCGCGCCGGGACTGTCCGGGCCGACGCCTGGAGCGACGCCGAGCTCGCGGCGGTCTGGGAGCGGTTCGACCAGGGCACGCAGCGGGCGCTGCTCCGGCTGCATCGCCGGGTCGACGAGGCGCGCCTCGCGGAGCTCGGGTCGGACCTGGGAGCGCTCGAGCTGCCGGCGCTGGTGGTCTGGGGCGAGCGCGACCCCTGGTTCGCAGTCCGGTTCGCCGACGCGTACGCGGCCAAGCTCCCGCACGCCGCCGTGAAGCGGATTCCGGGCGCCGGCCACTGGCCGTGGCGCGATGACCCGAGCGTGATCGAGCTCGTCGCCGAGTTCCTCGCCAGGGCCCAGCCGTGAACCGCGGCCGCGCATCCGGCGCGGACCCGCGCCGGATCGCCCCGGTCCTGCTCGCCGGGGTGCTCGCCGCGGCGTACGTGATCGTCTCCCCGCCCAGCGGCGACCTCGCGGCGCACATGCTGCGCGCCAAGCTGTTCGCGACCGAGGGCTTCGGGATCTGGAACAACTGGTGGTACGCGGGACACCACGTGCTTCTCTACAGCGTCCTGTTTCCGCCGCTCGCTGCCGCGCTGACACCGCAGCTGGTGGCGGCGATCGCCGCGACCGGGAGCGCCGCGCTGTTCGAGCCGCTCGCTCGCCGGCACTTCGGCGAGCAGGCGTGGCTCGGGTCGCTGTGGTTCGCGGCCGCGACCGCGACAAGCCTCTACACCGGCCGGCTGACGTTCGCGTTCGGGATGCTGCCGGCGGTCGCGGCGGTGCTGGCGCTCCAACGGGGAAGGCCGTGGCTGGCGGCGCTGTTGGCGTTCCTGACGGCGCTCTCCAGCCCCGTCGCCGCGGTGTTCGCCGCGCTCGCGGGGGCCGCCGCGGCGATCGCGGCGCTCGCCGCGGAGCGCCGGATCCGCCCGGCGCTCCCAGGTGCGGGGGTCGTGCTCGCGGCGCTGCTCCCGATCGTGGCGCTGGCGGTCGCGTTCCCCGAGGGCGGAACCGAGCCGTTCGTGTTCTCGGCGTTCTGGCCACTGCCGCTGCTCGCGATCGGCCTCGCAGTGCTGATCCCGAGGTACGAGCGGGCGCTGCTGGCCGGGGCTGCTCTGTACACGGTGGCGGTGATCGTCTCCTACGCGGTCCCGAGCGCGCTCGGCAGCAACGCGGCGCGCCTGGCCGAGCTGCTGGTCGGCCCGCTGGCGGCACTGATCCTGTGGCCGCGGAGAAAGGCGCTGCTGGTGGCCGTGGCGGTGCCGCTGCTCTACCTGCAGTGGCACGCGCCGATCGGCGACCTCGCCACCGCGGGCGGCCCCTCTACCACGAACGCCTACTACCGGCCGCTGCTGGCGTTTCTGGACCGGCAGCCGGGACCACCCTTCCGAGTCGAGATCGCGTTCACGAAGTTCCACTGGGAGGCGTACGCGGTCGCGCCGCAGTTCCCGCTCGCGCGCGGCTGGGAGCGCCAGCTCGACATCAAGTACGACCACCTCTTCTACGAGCGCGGCCTGACGCCGGCCTCCTACGAGCGCTGGTTGCACAGCGTCGCGGTGCGGTTCGTGGCGCTCCCTGACGCGCCGCTCGACTACTCGGCGCTCGCCGAGCGGACGCTGATCGAGCGGGGGCTCCCGTACCTGCGGCTCGTCCGGAGCACGCGCCACTGGCGGATCTACGCGGTCGCCGACGCGACCCCGATCGTGCAGGGAGCGGCGACGCTGCGGGCGCTAGGGCCGAACTCGTTGACACTCCACGCCGACCATCCCGGCGACGTCCTCGTGCGCGTCCACTTCACCCCGTACTGGGCGATCACCGAGGGCTCCGGCTGCGTCGCGCCGGCCGGCCAGTTCACGCGGCTGACGCTGCGCCGGGCGGGGCCCGTGCGGGTCACGATCAGCTTCTCGCTCGGCCGGATCGGGGCGCGCTCACCTCGCTGCACTTGATCTGCCCGTTACAGGTGGCTCGGTAGGATCAGGCGCTGAATGCGCCGGACCGTGAGGTGGATCGAAGCGCGAGTGCTCCCGCACGGGTGGGCCGACCTGCTCCGGCAGATCGCCCTGTTCGTCGGCGCCTTCCTGCTCTATGACCTGGTCCGGGGATTGGTCGCCGACGGCAACCCCTACAAGCCGTTCGGCGACGCGATGAAGATCATCGACCTGGAGCGCACGCTCCACATCTTCGTGGAGCCGAGCGTCCAGGCGTGGGCGCAGAACAAGCACGTGCTGATGGACGCGCTCGACTGGACCTATCTCAACGGCCACTTCATCGTGACGCTGGCGGTGCTCGTGTTCATCTACCTGCGCCGCAACGACTCGTTCTACTTCGTGCGCAACATGTTCCTGATCGCGATGGCGCTCGCGCTCGTCGGCTACTGGGTCTATCCGACGGCGCCGCCGCGGCTGATGCCGGAGTGGGGCTTCACCGATTCGATCTCGCAGTTCGTGACCGGCGGCACCGGGTTCGTCGACGACGGCGCCAGCAAGGCGTTCCTGAACCTGTACGCGGCGGTTCCGTCGATGCACGTCTGCTTCGCCGCGATGGTCGGGGTGACGATGTCGCGGCTGGTGTCGTGGCGGCCGGCGAAGGTCCTTTGGTACCTGTATCCGCTGCTCGTCACGTTCGTCGTCGTCGCCACCGCCAACCACTTCCTCACAGACGTGTTCCTCGGCGCGCTGACGGCGGCCATCTCGGCCACGCTCGCCAAGCGGCTGCTGGCCCGCGCGCGACCCGACGTGTGGGCGTTCGGGCACGCCACCGCATAGCCATCGAGCGAATGCCAGACCAGACCACACCGGTGAGACCCGAGAGTCCGCCGCCGCGACGCCCCCGCGCTCTGCGCGTGACGCCGGAGACGCAGGCGCTCGTGCGCAACCGGCTGATCGAGTCGCGGCTGACCCCGAACGCGATCTCTCTGACCGGATTCGCGCTCAACCTCGCCGCCGCCGGGCTGGTCGTCGCGCGGCTGTTCTTCCTCGCCGGGGTCGCATTCATCATCGGCTCGGTGATGGACACGCTCGACGGGCGTTACTCACGGATGTCGGGCAAGGGAACGCCGTTCGGCGCGTTTCTGGACTCGACGCTTGACCGCCTCGAGGAGGGGATCGTGCTGACCGCGGTTGGCGCCTATTTCGCGGCCCGTCACAACCAGGTGGCGGTCGCGGCGGTGGTGGTTGCGGTCCTGGGGTCGCTGATGGTCTCCTACACTCGAGCTCGTGCCGAAGCGCTCGGCGTCGAGTGCAAGGTGGGACTGGCGACGCGGCCGGTGCGGGTGGTGATCCTCTCGATCGGGCTGGTGTTCGCCAGAGGAGCGTCGCTCGGCCACTTCTCGCTCCTCGCCCCGGCCGTGTACGTGCTTGCGGGGCTCACCGTGTTCACGACGCTTCAGCGAATCGTCCACGTCCGCTCGCAGCTGCGCGCCACCGCCCCGCTGTAACCATCCACCGCAAGAGGGATAAGTCATCACGATGAGCACGAACGGAAGTTCCACCAACGGCGCGGGGCGCTACCAACACGACAAGGTGCGCGTGGCGATCATCGGCGTCGGCAACTGCGCGAGCTCGTTCGTGCAGGGCGTCCACTATTACCGCGACGCAGACCCCACTGAATCGGTCCCCGGGCTGATGCACGTCGACCTCGGCGGCTACCACATCCGTGACGTGGAGTTCTCCGCCGCCTTCGACATCGACGCCGACAAGGTCGGCAAAGATTTGTCAGAGGCGATCTTCGCCGGCCAGAACAACACGCTGAAGTTCGACGTCGACGTCCCGAAGCTCGGCGTCGAGGTGCAGCGCGGGATGACCCACGACGGCCTCGGCAAATACCTATCGCAGAAGATCACCAAGGCCCCCGGGCCGACCGCCGACATCGTCCAGATCCTCAAGGACACCCGCACCGACGTCGTCGTCTCGTACCTCCCCGTCGGCTCCGAGCAGGCGACCAAGTGGTACGTCGAGCAGATCCTCGAGGCGGGCTGCGGGTTCGTCAACTGCATCCCCGTGTTCATCGCGCGTGAGGACTACTGGAACAAGCGCTTCGTGAAGGCAGGGCTGCCGATCGTCGGCGACGACATCAAGTCGCAGGTCGGCGCGACGATCGTCCACCGCGCGCTGGCGCGCCTGTTCCACGACCGCGGCGTCAAGCTGCTGCGCACCTCACAGCTGAACGTCGGCGGCAACATGGACTTCTACAACATGCTCGAGCGCGAGCGCCTCGAGTCGAAGAAGATCTCCAAGACAAACGCCGTCACCTCGATCATGGGTCACACGCTGCCCGCCGACGACGTCCACGTCGGCCCATCGGACTACGTGCCGTGGCTGACCGACCGCAAGTGGGCCCACATCCGGCTCGAGGGCCAGGCGTTCGGCGACGCCCCGCTGACCGCCGAGCTGAAGCTCGAGGTCTGGGACTCTCCCAACTCGGCCGGGATCGTGATCGACGCCGCGCGCTGCTGCAAGCTCGCCCTCAACAACGGGCTGTCCGGCCAGCTCGACGGCCCGAGCTCGTACCTGATGAAGTCGCCGATGCACCAGCGCCCCG
>DATKFF010000754.1:0-3375 GCA_035511595.1 Solirubrobacteraceae bacterium
TTGGCCGCCGCGGGCTGCGTGGCGCTGTTCTACGGCTCCTCGGAGCTGCTGACGCATTCGTTCCTTGACGCCATGACGCTCGTGCCTTTGGCAGGTGGGCTCGCGTTGATCGTAGTTCTGTTGGTGTACCAATATCGCGCCAAGCGACCACTGCTCTGCATTCGCCCGCTTGGCAGCACGCTGCCGGTGAGCGGGATAGTGGTCGCGATGAGCGCGGCGGCGAGTTCTATATCCGCGGTCGCGCTGGCCGCCATCCTGCTCACAAACCAGTTCACTCCCGTTCACCTGGGGCTGCTTCAGTTCCCAGAGTTCATCGCGGCGCTGATCACCGCTGTCCTGCTTGGAGTGGTCTTCCGGAGCCGGGGTCTCCACTACCTCGTGCTCGGCGGCATGCTCTCGCTGATCGCGGGGATCCTGGTGCTCCAGTCGCAGCTCCCACCCTCGTCCCTCCACATGGCGCTCGGCTCTGGACTGATCGGACTCGGCGTGGGCGGCTCGGTGGCACCGGCGCTGTTCATCGCCGGCTTCTCGCTGCGCAACAACGCCCTACAGCGCGTGTTCGCGATCATCGAGCTACTCCGGGCCGTCGCCGCATTCAGTGTCGCGCCGATACTGTTCCACGTGGCCGCGACGGTCGGAGGCAGCCCGGCAGCCGGCACGCACGCCGCGCTCTGGATCTGCTGCGGGATCGCCACCACCGGCACAGTGTTCGCGGTCTCCCTTTACGCCCTGGGTCGGGTCCGCCCGCCGGCGCCGAACCTGGAGGTATGGATGAGCGGTGAGGCCCCGGCCTGGTACTCGCCGCCGCTGCTGGACCGAATCCGTGACTCCTCCAGGGCGAGGGTTCTCACCGAGCCGCTCGCGTGTGACGCGGGCGGGCAGTTCGGCGGCCCGCGCGACCGGGACTCGGCTGCGCCCGCGGCCGAGCGCCCAGCCGGCGCAGTGAGATGAGTGCCGGCGAGCTTGGCCCGGTGGTGTTCGCCTACGACGGCTCGGATCTGGCCAAGCTCGCGATCGAGGAGGCAGGGCGCCAGCTTGAGTCAGGACGGGACGCCGTCGTGCTGACCGTATGGCGTCCGTTCGCGGTTGGGTTCATCCCTCCGCCTGGGGTCAGGTTCGACGCGGCGGCAAGCGACGAGGTCAGAAGAGCTGCCGAGGAAACGGCCGCGGAGGGAGTCTCGATGGCGCAAGCGGCCGGCTTCCGCGCACAGAGCCTCGCGGTCAATGAAGCGCCAACGTGGAAGGCGATCGCCCGCGTGGCCGACGAACGCGACGCAAGCCTGATCGTGCTCGGCACCCACGGCAAGAGCGGTCTCACCGGCATTTTCCTCGGCAGCGTGGCGGCCGCGGTCGCGGAGCACTCCAGGCGTACCGTGCTCATCGTGCACAAGCGCGCCTGAACCGCCTTCGCGCTCGCGCTCGTCACCCCGACCTAGACCACAGGTCCTTCCAGTCGTCCGTCGACTAGGACGCCGAGGACCGTATAACCGCCTGCCAGGGGGTGTGCGCAGCCAGGATCCTCATCCGGCGGCAGCGAGGGTCAGTATCTGTTCGTTGCCACTCGCCCATTGGACGGTGAACGTCATTCGCGCGATCTTCCAGCCGTCTGCGGTCCGTTTGAGCTGGTAGTCGTGGCGGCCGGCGACTGTCCACAGCGGACCGCCGGAGTGGTTGGCGAACACGTGTGTGCCCTGCATGTTGGCCGCGCTGGTTGCCTGGTCGCCGTCGAGGCTGATCGTCTGGCAGGTGATCAGGTGGTGCGTTGCGTCGAGGCCGCCCAGAACTTGGCGCAAGCCGCCGACGAGCTCGCCGGGAGTGGTGGTCTGTGGCTCGCCGCCGAATAGCGACGTGCGGTCGGTGTAGACCGGATCGGTGAACAGCCCCTCGAACGCGTCCCAGTCGCGCGCATCAACCAGCAGCGCGAGGCGCGCGATCAGGTCGAGGATCGCGAAGCGATCCTCGGTCTCAGTCGTGGTGGGATGCGAGTCGGTCGCTGTCATGCATGCTCCCTTGCGTGGCTGGTCTCTCCAAGTAGGCCTCGAGCGTGGCAAACGATCAGGTGAGTAGGTATCACCCAATTCAAGTGATTAGCGCCAGCAGCCATATGCACCGAGTTGATCGGCGCCTTCTGCTGGCCGATGAGTTTGGCGACCTGTCGTGGTCCTACTGTCGATAGCTATTGAGGAGGTGGTGGTGGGCAAGGTCTTCGTCCATACGGTGGTGTCGCTCGATGGGTTCATCGCGGGCCCAAACGACGACATGAGCTGGGTCTTGCGGTCCGTCGGCGACCTGCCCGGCGCTGTAGTGGACGAGGTCGTCGCCAGGACCGGGGCGGTGCTGGCAGGCCGCCGCGTCTACGAGGTCGGGCGGCGAATGCAGCGACCCGAGGCGCGCGGGCTGTTCGACGGACGCTGGAGGGGTCCGCACCTCATCCTCACCCACGTGCCACCGACCGACGAGACCGACCCGATCTTCAGCTTCCTTTCGGGTGATGTCAAAGACGCGGTGACGACCGCGCTGAGGGCGGCAGACGGCCGCGACGTGCTCCTGCTCGGAGCAAACGTTGTTAATCAGTGCCTCGCTGCCGGACTCGTCGATGAGCTCCTCATGCACGTCGTGCCGGAGCTCGTCGGGGACGGGGTGCGGCTGTTCGATGCCTCGACGCTTCGCGCCTCGCTCACGACGCTCGACGTCTCGGCATCCGGTCAAGTCGTGAACCTGCGATTGCGAGTTGATAAAGCGGCCGCGTGAGTACCCCCGTGCCTGGGCACGCGCGTGCGCCGTGTGCTGATGGCGCGAATCCGCGATGCTCCGCGGTCCCTCTAGCCGGGCAGGGCACGAACGAGGCCGACCAAGTTGCCTTCCGAGTCCTTGAACCACGCCCCCTCGCCCCCATCCGGCGTCCGAGCAATGCCGTTCTCTGTCCTTGTCTCCGGGGTGTCGTACTCCTCGAACTCCACCCCCCGACGCATCATCTCTTCGACGGCTGTCCGCACGTCAGAGACCTGAATGACGGCCTGCGTGAACTCCCCTGACGACCTCGCCTGAGCGGGATAGACGAAGAGCTGGTTGACACCATCTCCAACTATTAGGCCCACCCGCCCGTCGGTGGCCTCGAGAAAGTGTGACTCAACCGCTGGGAGTCCCACCTTGTCGTTGTAGAACGTTTTGGCTCGACGCAGGTCCCGTGCTGGCAGCGCCGCCGTGATTCCGGACGTCTTCATGAGCAATCTCCTATTCGGTAGTGATGAAACGCTCGCCGGCGTTCGAGCGCGCTAGTCGAACAGCGCGTCGACCGATACCGCGATCTGGTGGGCGCCACCGACAGCAGGTTCTAGCTGCCCGAGCTGCTCGCTGGGGCGGCTGACCCGGCAT
>DATKFF010000755.1:0-3396 GCA_035511595.1 Solirubrobacteraceae bacterium
AGCCCCAGTTGAAAAGGAAGTTGATGCGCGAGGCGGCCTGTTGGAACGAAGCAGGGCCGGTGACGAAGTTCGGGTCGTTGAGCTCGGAGAAGCCGATCGCCGAGTCGGCCTCGTGAAAGTACGTCGAGCGGTCGTGGACGAACGCGACCGGCTTGCCGTGGACCTTCCCGCGCGCGTAGACGATCCCGTGGACGGTGCGGTAGGCGGTCAACGTCTCGGTTCCGGCCGGCGTCATGTCGGACGCATTCGGCGTCCACGAGTCGACGTCGACGAGCTTCTCCATCGGCAGGCAGTGGCCTTTGTACAGGTAGTGGTAAGCGTCCTGGCAGAGGACCTCGGCGAAGGTCGAGACGTTGTCGGACGTCGAGGTGGTCGCGCTCCAGGCGTAGTCACGGCCGTGCCCGAGCTCGACGTACTGGTTGACGCCCGGGAAGGCGGCGCCGCGGGCGTCGATCCCGGGACCGTGGAGGTCCTCCTCCATCAGGATCTCGGGGACGTAGTAGCCCACCTGGGGACCCATCACCGCGAGCGCGTGGCCGGTAGCCGAGTCCCGGGCGGAGATCAGCTCCCAGTTGGAGGCGTGGGTGGGGTTGCGCAGCGCCGCCAGGAGCTGGGCGCCGACGTTGGCGAGGAATCCACTCGAGCCGTGGCGGAGCTGCGCCGAGCTCGTGGCCGCCGGTGAGCCGATCGGCGGGAAGCTGACCGAGCCGGGGTCGGGCAGCGCGAGCCCGCGGGTCGAGAACGCCGGGCCGTCCTCGTACGGGAAGCGCTTGGAGAAGATCGTGCTCGGAGATTCCGGGTCGTCGGCCTCACGGAAGTCGCTCCACGCGCGCTCGCCGGCGGTCTTGCCCAGCCGCTTCTGAAGCGCCTCGAGCGCCAGCGCAGAATCGACCTGGCCGCCGCCGCCGAGCCCGAAGATCCCGCCGATCAGCGACGCCTCGGCGATCACGTCGGTCAGGTGCCACGGCTGCGGCAGCTTGCCGAGCGCCGCGTACTCGGCCGGCATCAGCTGCGCGGCGAATAGCGGGTTCTCGGCCTGCTGGATGTATGCGTTGATTCCGTCGACGTAGTCCTGCCCGTCCTGGGCGAGTTGTGTGCCCTGGGCGCCGTACAGGGTCGGCGCGGCGTCGATCTGCGATTGCAGATCCTGGGTCGTGTACGGCGCGATCGACCACTGGGTCTCGTCCATCTCCCGGTTGGCCGGCGAGCCGCCGACAAACGACGCGAGCGTCCCCTCGGCCGAATGCCGGAGGACGTCCATCAGGAACAGCCGGTCCTCCGCGCCGGCGTATCCGGCTCCGAACATCACCTCCGAGCGGGTCTGGCCGTAGATGTGGGGGACGTCGTACTGGTCGCGGACGATCGTCAGCCCGGGCTCGGGGCTCTCAGTGCCTGTGACGTTCGCGTCCTGAACGCCGAAGGTCGCGTCCTTGAAGTAGTCGGGGACCTGCGCGTCGGTCAGCGTCGGCGCCGCGTAGACGAGGTTCTCGTACATCGGCAGCTGGTCGTCGAAGTGCTGCGGGATCGCGCCCGTCGCCTCAAACTGGCCGAACTGGAGGGCGTTGTCGACCCCCTGCTCGCCGGCCGGCAGGATGTTGAGAAAGCCGCCGGCGTCGTTCAGGCCGTAGGGCGCGGGCGACTGCGCGCCGGCCGCCGGCGCGGTCGTCAACGTCAAGATGAGCGCGGCCACGATCGCCGCGTACCTCAGCAGGCGCCTCTCCATCGCGGCGGAGAGGCTACTTTGTCGTGCCGGACCGGGGCGCAGGTTCCCCGCCGGCCAGCAGTGGCTGCAGCGACGGGGTGCAGGCGCAGGCGGCGCCCCGGAGCCGGGGCAGGCCGAGCAGGTCCTCGACGGTCTGGAGCACCGAGTAGTGGTCGGTTGGCGTGGCGAGCCGGGCGCCGCGGCGGGCGCCGCCGCCGGCGAGGATCGTGACGATGTGACCGCCGGAGGCGAGCCGGCAGCAGCCGGCGTCGCTGGAGCCCTCGTCCCAGGTAAGGACCAAGAGCCCCCGCGGGCCGAGCGCCCTGAGCAGCGGCGGGACCAGCGTCGCCAGGAAACGGTCGCCGGTGGCGACGCTGCAGTCGTGCATGTCGTGGCACAGGTTCGGCGTGATCCACGCGAATCGCGGCAGCGCCCCGGTCCGCTCGTCGGTTCCGAGCCGGCTGAAGGGCACGACCCGGTCACAGCTCGCCGGGTCGCTCGTGATTCGCGTGTAGTAGACGAACGGGTCGTGCTTCTTGGCGTAGTCGCCGGCGCTCGGACCGGTGAAGCACGGGTGCGGGAGCCCCTCCATGTAGCCCTTCCAGCTGAGGTGCGCGTGGTTCAGCTGGTCGACGATGCTCGTCGCCTTGATGCTGCAGTCGGTGCAGTCGCTCGAGATCCCGAAGGTGGAGCCGCCGGTCAGCGCGAGGTAGTTCGGTAGCGATGGATGGCTGATCGCGTACATCCCGCGCGCGAGCGCGTAGCTGTTGGCGAGGCGGTTGATGAACGGCGCGGCGGGCGAGCCGATCACGCTCCCGTACTCCTCGTTCTCCATCACGATCACCGCCACGTGCGAGGTCGGGCCGGTCGACAGCCGGGCCGGGGGAGGGGGGCGTGTCTGGATCGGAGCCGACTCGCTGGCGCTCTGGGCGCCGCACGCGCCCACGAGCAGTGCGGCGGCTGTTGCGGCGAGCAGTCGCGGGCGCAACGCGGCGGGCTAGATCGCCGCCTGGGCCTGCGCCGCGGTGCGGTCGTCCGCGGTGGCGATCGCGCGTGCCGCGATCCGGCCGCTGAACACGCAACCGCCGAGGAACGTTCCCTCGAGCGAGCGCCTGCCGTGCATTCCGCCGCCTCCGAATCCGGCGGCCTCGCCGGCGGCGTAGAGGCGGGCGATCGGCTCGCCGTCGGCGCGCAGGACGCGTGACTGCAGGTCGGTCTGGATCCCGCCGAGGCTCTTGCGCGCCATCACAGTCATCCTGATCGCGATCAGCGGCATCGCCTTGTCGTCGACGATCCGCTGGAACTTGGCCGTCCGCAGGCGGTCGCCGCGCCAGTTTCGCAGCGACTGGATCCGCCGCAGCTGGTCGTCGTTGAAGAGCCCCCTACCGCGGGCGATCGTCGCGTCATAGCTGCCGACCTCACCCTCCATCCTCGCCGGATCAAGCGCGCCGTCGCCCGTCACCTCCTGCATCCGCTGCGCGAGCTCCGGCAGCGAGCGTGCGGTCACGAAGTCCGGGCAGTGATCGACGAAGTACCGCACGAGCGTGGGTTTGCCCAGCAGCACCGAGAGCAGGAAGCGGAACAGATGCTTCTCCCTGATCTGGGGGTTGTGCTCGGAACCCGAGACGTCGAGCTCCCGCCTCGCGATCTTCCAGTTGCAGATCATCCAGTAGTAGCCGCGGGGGTCCTCGAGC
>DATKFF010000756.1:0-3285 GCA_035511595.1 Solirubrobacteraceae bacterium
AGAGCGGCCAGCGCGGCCTCCGGGCGCGGCTCGCCCGCTTCCTCGCGGAGCGGGGCCGCCACGTCCGCGAGCTTCGTGACGCGCTCCGCGGGGTCTGCACGAGGGAGCCATGAAGAAGAAGGTCGGCGTCCGGCTGCTCCAGATCATCCTCTCGCACGAGTCGGGCGACCGCATCACGGCCGCGGTGCTGCACTGGGACGGCGAGCACCTGCGCGTCGCCTCGTCGCTCGCGGGGCTCGTCATGCTCGAGCCGGAGGAGCGCGACGGCTTCCGCGTGGCGATCCTCGCCATCGTCGGCGAGGCCGAGAAGGTCGCGCGCCGGATCGAGGAGACGCCCGGGCCGCGGCCCGAGATGGGCCTGGCCGAGGTCTTCCCCGTCCGCGAGGGGCTCGGCGCGTCCCTCTACTGGACGCCGGTCAGCACGCTCCGGACGAGCGACCCCGCGGCCCACTTCGAGGGCCTCGTCCGCGAGCTGCACCTCGAACGTTGCCCGCAAGCTGCAGCGTGATTCCAGACCTCCTGACATAGGCCCCGGCGCCCCGCCCGCAAACCTGTCCGCTCACCCCTCCGCGGCGGTGGGCTTCGGACCGTGCTCCGCCACGGCGAAGCGGAGCACGAGGGGCGTCCCCGGGAAGGTCGTCGCGGTGGCGTTGAGGGTGTCGCAGAGAGCGGCGATCGCCCCCGAGCGATGGGGCGAGCTCTGGGGTGCGAGCGTCACGCGCAGCTCCGTGGCGGTCACCTCGAGATCGGCCGCGGAGGCGAAGGCCGCGTGGAGCAGCGTCCGTCCTTCGTCTTCGGCGCGCTTGTAGTGCGGCGTGACGGTACGGAACAGGTCGCTCTCGGCCTGGTAGGCGATCATCTTGAGCACGTTGGTCAGGTGCTTGCGTTCGGTCGAGAGCTTGATGACCACGCCGGCGGTGCGCTGCCCCACGGGGATGCGGCGCGGAACGGCAGCGCGCTTGTACTCGAGCTCGAGCACGCGCCGCTGCTGCTCGTGGATCTTCTTGGCCAACGGGGCGTGGGCGATCTTGAAGCCGCGCATGCTCGGCCGATGCCGCTCGGGGTTGTGGAGCGCGGCCTCGCCGTACTCGGCTTGCAGGCGGCGGATCTCTGCGCGCGCGGCGCGGTGCTCGGTGTCGAGGGCATTCCAGGCGGGGTTGGGCACGTCGCGCTCGGGGTCGTCGGGCTCGATCTGGTAGTCGACGAGCGCGTCGAGGAGCATCTCCTCGCCCATGTACTTGAAGAAGTTCTCCTGCCGCCAGCGCTCGAACATGCGGTAGGCGACCTCGAGCGCGGGCAAGTCGGTGCGAGACGTGACGATGTGCGTCTGGTGGCCGTTCGAGAGGCGCGTGACCTGGCGCAGGACGAGCTTGCCCTTGAGCAGCGAGACCTGCTGGTCGGCGAGCCGATAGTGGATCTTGCGGCCGTCGATCTCACCTTCGTGGTCGGTGAAGTCGGCCTCGGGGATGGGCGGGACGCGGCCCTTGCGGTAGGTCATGACGTCGAAGCCCTTCGCGATGAGCTGCCGGAAGAGTTTGGGGCTCCAACCGCCTCGGTCGAAGACGATGGTGACCCGACGCTCGCCGACGACGCCGCGCACGTCGTCGAGCAAGGAGGGCAGCACACGGGTCAAGGCCGCGTTGGCCTCGGCGGTGACGACGAGCAGCGGGTCGCCGCGTTGATCGTTGACCCAGTAGTCGGTCGTCGCGGGCATCGAGATACGCAGACGGGTGACGTGGGCCTTCGGCAGCTCGCGCTTGCCGTGGTAGACGCGCACGTGGCCGTCGACGTAGAGCAGCCCGAGGGTTTGACCGAGCGAGGCGACGCGACGCTCGGCCACGAGGCGCCCGAGGCGCTCGGCGCCGCCGAGGCGTGACAGGCGCGCGAGCTTGCGGCGCACGGTCTTGACCTCCGGAGCGCGGTCGAGGCCGAGGACGCGTCCGAGCTCGGGCGGGGACCGCTCCTTGAGGCCCTCGGGGCGCTTGATGCGCCAGAGCGCCATCAGGAGCATCGTGAGCAAGGTCGTGCGCAGGCCGTAGAAAGCCGGGCCGATCGAGCCGTAGACCTGATCGGCCGCGTCGAAGACACCCGAGGCGACGAGGCTCGGCACGGCGAGGAGCACGCCGGCGTTGGGCACCCGCGTCGCGGAGGCGAAGAGCGGCGCAGCGTCCTCGAGCAGCCCCATGTGGGCGAGGAAGCGATCGAAGCGGCGGTCCATGGGGTCGGTGTCGGCGGAGCGCGTTGCTGCCGGCGTGGTGGGGGCGCTCGAGGAAGCGGACAGGTTTGGGTCCGCACCCGGGGGCACGGTCGGCGCGGTCTTCGGCACCGCTTCGGGCTGGGCGATCGAAGAAGCGGACAGGTTTGGGTCCGCACCCGGGGGCACGGTCGGCGCGGCTTCCGGCGCCGTCTCGGCCTGGGCGGTCGAAGAAGCGGACAGGTTTGGGTCCGCACCCGGGGGCACGGCCGATGCGAACGGGAGAGCCTTCTGCTCGGTTGCGGGCGGCTCCCAGCCCAGGCGCCGGAGGCGCTTGCGTACCGCCTTCTCGCTGATGCCGAGGCGGTGGGCGACGGCGCGGTTGGATTGCCCCTCGTCCTTGAGCCTCAGCAGTGTGCGCTCGCCGGAGACGCCGCGCGGGCGTCCCGACGGATAGCCGGGGCCGCGCCCGAGCCCCGCCATCCCGTCGTCCTCGTACTTGCGCTGGAAGCGCCGCACTGTGCGTGCAGAGACCTCGAAGACGCGCGCGACGTCGTTCTGGTCGGCCCAGCCCCGCTCGACCAGGCTCACCATCGCGTACGCGCGCTCCATCCGATCGTCGGTCGCGAAGTGGGCGACCACGACCCCCGCGACGACGACGACGCGGAGGTCCTGCTCGACGCGCAGCACGCAGCGGTCGTTGATGACGATCGCGTCCGCGGCGCTCGACACGGGCAGCGGGAGCTCCCGCTGCTCGGCTCGGTTCTCTGGGTCGGCCATACGGCGCCGACCCTGCCGGGATCTGCCCGGACATGGGGGCGACCGACCGAAAAAGCGGACAGCTTGGGTCCGCACCCCCCACGAGCGCGGGGTCAGTGATCTCGCGGGGCTGCGGGCCCTATGTCAGGAGGTCTGGATTCGCGCTGAAAGAGAAAAGAGAAGCGGCGGGCGCTCCCCCAGCCTTCGCCGGAGCCCGCACGACGGTCCGGGATGCGGTAGGCTGGGGCGTTGCAACGGAGAGGCCCGAGCATGGAAAACGCCGTCATCGTCCGAGGGAAAATGGGGGATTCACGCCACATCGAGCTCGACGA
>DATKFF010000757.1:0-3194 GCA_035511595.1 Solirubrobacteraceae bacterium
CTCGATGTGGAAGAACAAGTTGCTCGGCGTGGTCCTGACCGGGATGGGCCAAATCCCGATCGAGCGTGGGTCCGGCGACAGCGGAGCCCTCGACCGCGCGATCGACGAGCTCCGCAAGGGCGCATGTATCGGGATCTACCCCGAGGGCACACGCTCGCTCGGTCGAGCGCTGCGGGCCCGTAGCGGCGTCGGGTACATGGTGCGGGCGGTGCCGGAGGCGACGGTCGTCGGGGTTGCGTGCAGCGGCACGGTCGCGCTCCCGCGGTTCCCCAGAGCGCGCCCGCACGTGCGGGTTGAGTTCTTCGAGTTCGATCGACCCGCGATCGCGCCCGAGGAGTCACCCCAGCAGTACAGCACCCGGCTGCTCGCTCAGCTACGTCAGCGCGCACCAATCGAGGTCGCGGGCCGCAAGCGCGCCGCGGCGCTCGTCGGCCGCGTCCCCATTTGGTCCCCCGAGCTGGCGATTACCGGCAAGCCCGGCGGCAAGGGCGCACTCGAGGAGGCGCTCGCCCAGAGCGCCCCCAAGCACGCCTAGCTTCCTGTCAGCCACAGAGCACCAGCGCGAAATCGCGGTCGCTTAGCTCCCCGCGTTGCTCGCGATAGCCAGCTGGCCCGTCGTGGTGCCGACGATCGCTTCCGACATCGGCGCGTGTTCCGAGTCCGCAATCGCATTGGCGACAAAGCGATCGCGGGGGATGCGGGTGTCGGCCGCCAACCGCCGCTTGCGCACTCGCCCGAAAGCGAGCGCAACTGGCACTTCTGCAACCGCGTGGCTGGAGCATTCCGGCGCGCCGACGCGGGGCGCCCCCAACCGTTCCCTTGGGGGAGCCAGCTCGCACGTGCCGCTGACTACTGCTTCGGCCCAATCGTTAGCCGCGAGTGTGCAAGCGCCACCGCCGCGAGATGCGCGGTTTCCGCCATTGTGGGGCCGAGGGCGGAAGCCCCGAGATGCTCGTCGCGCCATCAAGGCGGGGCCTCGACCGTGATCACGAGAGGCCACGACGCTGGGATCGTGGTGTCGGTCGACGCGCTGTTCGACTAGCGCGCTCGATCGGGCTGCGCTTCGTCGCTCGGAGCCGAGGCGAGTGCCCGCACGGTCTCGATGAAGGCCAGCGCCGGGACCACGGCACCCTCCCGCCAGGCGAGCGACACGACCGCTGGCTCGGCGTCCTGGACGGGCACGTAGGCGATGTCGTCGCGCGCGTAGTGGCGCGCGACCGTTGAGGGCACCAGGCAGACGCCGCGGCCGGCCGCGACCAACGTCAGGATCTCCAGCACTCCCGCACTCTGGGCGGCCACGCGTCCGGGAAGCCCATGCCGGCGCTGCTCGGCAAGCCACCTCGGAGGGCGGGCGCCGTGCTCGGCTAAGGCGGGATTGGTGATGAAGCTCTCGTCCGCCAGCTCAGCGTATGTCAGCGCCTCGCGGGCCGCGAGTGGATGGGCGGCGGCTAGCGCGACGACGCGCGGCTCGTGGGCGATCACCTCGACCTCGAGCTCGGTCTGCCCGGGGTTGAGCCGGGTGAACGCGACGTTGACCTCCCCGTTGAGGATCGCATCGATGCTCCCAAATGGCAGCTCGCGCACGGAAACGGAGTAGGACGGATGACGCTCACCGAACGCCCGCAGAGCGTCCGCGAGCAGGTCGCTACCAGCCGAGCCGTAGAAGCCGACCGTCAGTTGGGGCGCGCCGGCGGCGCGGGCGGTCCGGATCGCGTGCTGGGCCTGGCTGAGGGTCTTGCGGCCCTCGCGCAGCAGCGCCTGACCCGCCTCGGTTAGGTGCACATTCCGGCTGTTGCGCTCCAACAGCGTGACACTCAGCTGGCTCTCCAAGCGCCGTATCTGCTGCGAGAGCGAGGGTTGGGCTATGTGCAAGCGCTCGGCCGCGCGGCCGAAATGGAGCTCCTCGGCAACCGCCACGAAGTACTCGACGAGGCGAAGATCGAGCCGCGCCATAGACACAGCCTATTGATCGGTGGGCGACATGTCTTGGACATCGCAGCCTTGGAGGCCCATGCTGCATTGCCTGAAGCCGTCGTCGAGCACTGACGAGGAGCATTCCGTCGGAGCTCTTTCAGCCGAACATCAGGAGGCCGATGGATGCCAACGGGAAGCGCAGCATCAGCCACACGCCCGACTCCGTCAGCCAGGCAATCGCGCCAGATGGTCGACGCGGCGGTTGCCGAGGCCGAGTCGATGTCGGTGCCTGTGACGGTGGTGGTCGTCGATGAGTCGGGGATCACGAAGGAGATGCTGCGGATGGACGGGGCGCCGCTGGTCAGTGTCCAGACCGCGATCAACAAGGCGTATGCGGCCGCGGCGATCGGGATGCCGCCCGATGACTTCTACGCGGCGATCGAGTCCGACGGCGCGGCCGTGGCCGAGTTCGCGACACGCCCGGGGCTGGCGCTGATCGCGGGCGGGCTTCCCGTGATCGCCGACGGACGCGTCGCTGGTGCGATCGGTGTCGCCGGCGCGATGACCGCAGCCGAGGATCGGCGCATCGCGGAGGTCGCCGTCGCGAAGGCCACCGGCTGATGTCCCTGCACCGATGACCGCAAGGGAGGACGTCGTTGACCGGCGCCGCAGCCGGGAACCCGCGACGGCCGTGTTCGCGCGTCGGGTGAAGCCCGGCCGGGGAGCCGAGTACGAGAGCCTCGCCGGCCAGATGGTCGAGGCCTCAAAGGCGTTCCCGGGGCAGCTGGCGGCAACCGTGCTGCACGAGCCGGACGCGCCCGACTACACCGTGCTCTACAGCTTCACCGACCGACCGGCGCTCCAAGCATGGCTCGACTCCCCTGAGCGACGACACCTGCTACGGCGAGCCGATCAGCTGGCCGAGCAACACCTGCGCCTGCCACCGCTGACCGGACTCGAGACGTGGTTTACGCTCCCCCACCGAGCGACTGTCAAACCGCCACCACGCTGGAAGATGTGGCTCGTCTCGCTGTTCGCGATCTATCCGCTCGTCGTGACCTTTCAGGCCACGATCGTCCCGACGATCAAGACGTGGCCCCTGCTGGTGCGCTCGGCAGTCCTCCCGCTGACCTTGCTGACGTTGATGACCTTTGTGGTGATGCCGCTCGTGACACGACTCGTTCAACCGTGGCTGTCGCGAGGCATTTAGCTAGGAAGGTTGGCGACGAGTCTCGGGCCCCGCGGCGTCTAGATCGACGGGACTACGGCGGCGTCGCGGA
>DATKFF010000758.1:0-5893 GCA_035511595.1 Solirubrobacteraceae bacterium
CAGCCATGTTCGCTCCTGAACACCGCGCCGCGCGTGTCGTTACGCGTGGCGCGGTCGCGCAGAGCGGCTGTATACTCCCGACCCACATAGCAGTACGCATCAAGAGGGGTGGAGGGACTGGCCCTATGAAACCCCGGCAACCTCCCGCAAGGGAAAGGTGCCAATTCCATCAGGCTCCAACTACAAAGGCCTGGGAGATGTGGCAGGGCGGTTCTCTCACGTGACCTCCGACCACAGACCCCGGCGGAGGTTTTTCACATATGCCGCCAGAGTCTCTTCGCTGCAAGGAATGCAGGACCACCTACCCGCTCGACGCGCGGTACGTGTGCGAGCAGTGCTTCGGCCCGCTCGAGGTCGCGTACGCGCCGAGAGCCAGCGCTGACCCCGACGAGCTGCGCCGGCGAATCCAGGCCGGCCCGCACTCGTTGTGGCGCTACAGCGACTTCCTCCCGGTCAAGGCGCCGCCCCAGGGGACGCTGACCGCCGGTTGGACACCGCTGCTGCGGGTCGATCGCCTCGCCCAACAGCTCGGGCTGCGCGAGCTGTGGATCAAGAACGACGCCGCCAATCCGACGCACTCGTTCAAGGACCGCGTCGTGTCGATCGCGCTGGCACGAGCCCGGGAGCTCGGCTTCGAGACGATCGCATGCGCCTCGACCGGCAACCTCGCGAATGCGGTCGCCGCACACGCCGCCGCGGCCGGGCTCGAGTCCTACGTGTTCGTGCCCGCCGACCTCGAGGAGCAGAAGCTGTTGGCCACCGGCGTCTACGGGACCAACCTCGTAGCCGTGAAGGGCACCTACGACGACGTCAACCGGCTCTGCACCGAGCTCTCGGCCGAGCACGAGTGGGCGTTCGTCAACATCAACCTGCGGCCGTACTACGCGGAGGGCTCGAAGACGCTGGCGTTCGAGACCGCCGAGCAGCTCGGGTTCGAGCTCCCCGACCGGGTCGTGTGCCCGATCGCCTCGGGCTCGCTGTTCACGAAGATCGCACGCGGGTTCGAGGAATGGCTCGAATTGGGGCTGCTCGAAGGCGAGCTGCCGGCGTTCAACGGCGCCCAGGCGGCGGGCTGCTCGCCGGTAGCGAGCGCGTTCGAGGCGAGACTCGACATCTGCCGCCCGGTCAAGCCCGACACGATCGCCAAGTCGCTGGCGATCGGCAATCCCGCAGACGGTCCCTACGCGCTTGACCTGGCACGGCGCACCGGGGGCGGCGTCGACGCGGTCACCGACGATCAGATCCGAGACGGCATCAAGCTGCTGGCGCGGACGACCGGGATCTTCACCGAGGCGGCTGGCGGTGTCACGATCGCGGTGCTCGCCGAGCTCGCCCGCCGCGGGGAGATCGACCCCGACGAGCGCGTCGTCGCCTACCTCACCGGCGAGGGCCTGAAGACGCTCGACTGCGCCCGTGGGACATTCGAGGCCTGGGAGATCGAGCCGACCGTGTCGTCGTTTGAGACCGCCTCCGAGCGGGTCAAGGCACTCGCGTGACCGGGGAGGGCGAGCATTACACTGCGCGACCGATGGCTGTCACCGTGAAGATCCCCACCCAGTTGCGGGCCGCTACCGACGGGGAGGCGACCGCAGCCGTCGATGGCTCCACCGTCGGCGAGGTCCTCGACGCGCTGTACGAGCGCTACGGCGAGCTGCGCAGCCGGATCGCCGAGGACGGCGGGCTGCGCCGGTTCGTCAACGTGTACGTCGGCGGCGAGGACATCCGCTTCCTCGAAGGCCTGGACACGCACGTCTCGGACGGCGACGAGGTGACGATCCTGCCGGCGGTCGCGGGAGGCTAGGCGGGCGTCGCCGGGCTGGCAGGCCCGGGGGCGGCCGTGAGCCCGAACGGCGGCTGACCCCGGTTCCGCCGAGCCCGCACCTGGACGACCTAGTCGCGATCGCCCGCAAGCCGCCGAAGTTCGCGCTCGAGCCGTTCGTGGAAGCGCTGCTCGGTGAAACGCGATGCGGTCGCGTGACCCTCGCTGACGAGCCGAGCCCGCAACGGTTCATCGGTGGCGAGTCGGAGCAAGGCATTGGCCAGCCCGCCCGCGTCGCCGGGCTCGAACTGGAGGCAGTTGTCACCCTCCTGTAGGAACTCCGTAGGGCCGCCGCCCGCCCTGCTCGCGACCAGCGGCCGGCCGATCGCCATCGCTTCGAGCGGCGCAAGCCCCCAGGGTTCCTGCCACGTGACCGGGAATACCACCGCGTCGGCAGCGGAATACACCTCGGGCACCCGGTCGTGTTCGCTGTGACCGAAGCGGACGCGCTCCGCGACACCGAGCCTGGAGGCCAGGCTCGCAAGCTCTGCCAGAAAGCCATGGTCGCCGTCGCCGTGAATCGTCAGCACGGCCTCCGCCGGAAGCCGCGGGAGCGCCTCGATCACGCTCGCGACGCCCTTGCGCGGGTCAGCCCGGCCGCAGTACAGGAGCCGCCATCCCCACGGTTGCGATGGGCGCGGCGCGAACAGTCGAGGGTCGACCCCGGGCGGTGCGATGTCGGCCTCGCGGAGCCGCCAGCCGGCCGCTCGTGCAGACGACAAGAGGAATTGCGAGTTGAACAGCCACCGCGCGCCATTGTCGAGGTCGAGATTGGTTGGGATCCCTAGGACCCGCTCGCCGAGCGTCGCCCCGAGTCGCAAGCGCCCGCGCCAGAGGCGCGTCCACGCGTCGACTCCCGGCCCGTAGAGCATCCACTCGTCGCCGACCAGCCCGACCGAGGGGACGCCCGCCCGCCTGACCTGCTCGATCAGCGAGAGAGACATCCCGCCCATGCCCCACCAGATCACGACGTCAGGCTCGAACTCCTCGAGATGATGCCTGAGGGCGGCGGCGTTGGCCCGCTCGAGTCGCACGGTTTCCCGCAGCCCTGGGCGCGGGAACTCTCCATCCCGCCAGTACCAGCGCAGCTCGCGGTGGACGCCGTCGAGGTCCACGGGGCCCGATACGCGATCAGACGGGTCAGACACCGTCGTGA
This sequence comes from Solirubrobacteraceae bacterium, assembly GCA_035511595.1. Lineage (GTDB taxonomy): Bacteria > Actinomycetota > Thermoleophilia > Solirubrobacterales > Solirubrobacteraceae > Palsa-465. The sequence continues at coordinate 2,976 of DATKFF010000758.1, forward strand.
GCACGCGGATCTCGTGCCCGGCGACGCGCAGTGCGCCGACGGCGGCGGAGGAGACGACCTCGTAACCGCCAGTCGACCACGGCGCGTAGCGGTTGGCGACGCTGAGGGCCCGCACCGCAGCGTGCTACGAGGCGACCTGGGGCACCGGCCGGCCGAAGACGTAACCGAGTGCCTCGCGAAGCAGGTTGGACTCGAGGTACCAGGTTGCGAGCGCGGTCACGAGCACGTAGATGCCGAGCTCGGCGAGCGCGGCGGCAAGCGTACTTCCCGCGGGCTCGATCGCGCGTAGCACGAGCACCGCGGCGGCGGCTGGAACGGTCGGCAGGAACGACCGCACCGCGTGCCTGAGGAAGTCAAAGCCGGGAAACAGCTGCTCCAGGTAATAGGCACGCAAGCTTAGGGCCGCGAGGCCCTGCAGCAGCACGCCGAACGCGAACCCGCGCAGCCCCATCGTCAGCAGCAGCGGAATCCCGGCCACGAGAAACACCGTCGTCGCGGCGACACTCGTAATCGCGATCGGTCGCGTGCGCCCGAGCGCTCGGAAGTACGCGGTCCAGTTGAAGCCGACGTGGTTGACGGCAGCGGCGATTCCGTAGACCTGAAGCACGATCACCGCGGCCCTCCAGCGCTCTCCGATGCCGAAGCGCACGAGGTCCGAGCAGAACAGCGTCACGCCGACGCCGAACGGCACCGCCCACATCAGTGCCAGGCGATTGGATTTCACGAGCGACTCGTACAAGAGCGCGGTCTCGTCCTTCACCGCGCAGATCGCCGGGTAGAGGGATCCGGTCACGAGCTCGTCCACGCGGTCGGTGAAGCTCGTGATGTTCGCCGCCAGCGCGATCACCCCCACGGCCGCAACGCCGAGGTCGATCTTCGCTGTGATCACCGCGGCCCAGGCCATCACGAACGCCGCGCCGCCCGCCAGCAATAGGGGGCCGGAGAACGACCAGTAGGCGCCGAGCGTTCCCCGTTGGTAGCGGACGCGGAGTGGGAACGGGGCGGACATGACCGCGATCGCAGAGGACGCGCACACACCGGCGGCGAATCCACCGACGAAGGCCCAGTACCCGGCTCCGGCCACTGCAAGGGCGATCGAGGTGACAAACCCCACCACCGGGTCGACCGCGGCAAGCGTGCGCTGGCGGGCGAATTCCATCCTGCGGTAGTAGACCCACAGAGGGGATTGCAGTGTCGAGATCATTAACACCCCAGCGATGACGAGGCTCGGCGCGACCAGCTGGGGGAGGTTGTAGATCGCGACGAGAACCGGGATCGCGATCACGATCAGCAGCGCACAGACGCCCGTGAAGACCAGCTCTATCGTGAACGCCTTCTGGAAGGCGAGGCGCTGGTCGAGCTCGTCCTGCTGGATGTACTTGTCGCCGATCCCGGTCTGCTTGACCCACAGCAGCGTCGAGAGCGAAACGACGATGATCCCCCAGACTCCGTAGTCAGAACGGGACAGGAAGCCGGCGAGGACGAAGCCCTTGACAAGACCGAGCAGTCCGATGGCTACCGTGAACAAAGCGTTGATCAGAGTGCCCCGAGCGGCGCGCGAACGAAGCGAGCCGGACGCGAAGAAGCGCCCCGCCCGCGGGAGCTCAGCTTCCGGGCGCCCGCCGGTCGGCTCGATGCCGGGCTCCGCACGAGTCACCGTGGAAGCCCCCGGTGCCGAGTCGATCATGCGGCCATCGTACCCGCGCGCGGACACGCGTCATCCGTGTCGAAGCGACCAGTCGTAGGGGATCTCGGCGCCGAATGGATCGCGCCGCTCGATCTCGTCGGGGTCGTGCGGCACGGTTGCACAGTTGGCGACCAGCGCCGCGTCGGGCCCCTCACCCTTGAAGCCGTTCCAGATCATCGGTGGGATCGTCACCAGCACGTAGTTGAGCTCTCCGACGTGGAGCTCCTGAATGGCTCCGCGAGTCGGGGAATGTTCACGGTCGTCGAAGCACACGAGCTTGACCATCCCTACCGGAACCGCGTAGTTGAGCGTCATCCGCTTGTGGATGTGCCACCCCTTGACCACGCCGGGATACACGAGCGAGAAGTAGACCTCCCCGAACCGCTCGAACACCGCGTGGTCCTCGCGGAGCATGTGGTACACGGCCCCACGCTCGTCGGGTATCCGGCGCAGCGGGGTCACCCGCACGTCGTGTATCTCGGTCACTGAAGCCGCTCCTTGTGGTCCAGACAGAAACGCACGGTCTCGGCGACCGCCTCGTCAAGCGGGGTCAACATCAGCAGCCCGTGACGTCCCGCCCGCGCGACCGAGACGAAGTATGGCTCGGAGGGGACGGGCTCGGGGTCGGGCGCATCGAGTGGCGGTCGACGACCCGTCTGGCGCTCGAACTCGGTCTGGATCATCTCCGCCAACGCCAGCACCGTGGTCGGCTGACCCGACCCGAGGTTGTAGGTGCCGGTGGGGACCACGGGGTCTCCGGCCCGGCTGGCGGCCGCGACGGCGGAGCAGACCGAGCTGAGCGGGATGAAATCCCGGAACTGCGTACCCGAGGACCGCAGCGCGAGGCGCCGGCGGACCGCGCCCTGCCGGCACAGATCGTTGGCCACCAGCGTCCAGCGATCGACGTCAGGATCGTAGGGCGCGCCGACCGCGTTGGTGAGCCTGAAGACGACGAGCTCATACGCTCCCCGCGAAAGCGCCGCCGCTACGTGCTCGGAGGCCAGTCGCGAGATCGCGTAGGGAGATCGTGGCTCCACCCGCATGTCCTCCGTGAGCGTGACGCCCGCGAGCACCCGGTCGCCGTAGACGTGGACGGTGGACATGTACACCAGGCGCTTGGCGCTGGACGCCGCGCAGGCCTCGGCGACTTTTTCGGTAGCGACGACGGTCGCGGCGAGCGCTGCCGCCGGCTCGCGCGCAGCAAGCACCTCATCCTCACCGGCGAGGTGCA
>DATKFF010000759.1:0-3372 GCA_035511595.1 Solirubrobacteraceae bacterium
GTCCGCGTGGGCGACCAATTTCGACGGCACCGACGACGCGACGCTGGTGCTCCACGCCGGCGACTGGGATGAACAGCAGCTCGCCCAGCGGGTCGGCAGCGCCTTGATCGAGGCGGGAATCCGCGACGACGACCCCGCCTCGCCGGACATGCTCGCGGTCCCGGCTTCGCTGGCCGGCACGATCGCGCCCGCGTTGGTCGAGCGCTGCACCGCGGTGTTCAGCCGGACCGCGCCGCCGGCGCCGTTCGACTCGCTGCGACGGGTCGACGAGCACGAGGTCTCCCAGCTCCGCGACCTCCTCCCCGCGCGCCGGCTCGATCGCACCCCGGACGCACTCAGCCGCGTCTCGCCCGAGCTGCGCGAGTTCGTGTCCGAGTGCCCGAACGAGCGGCTCACGATCCTCGAGTTCCTGCTTCAGGTCGCCGACGAGCTCGAGCCGGGGCTGCGGGTGCTCGACGTCGGCGCCGGCGAGCAGCCCTACCGCGAGCTATTCGCGCACGTCGAGTACCGGACCACCGACTGGGCCAACTCGGTCCACCCGGGAGCCCGCCGCGTCGATTACGTCGCACCGGCCGACGACCTGCCGATTCCCGACGAGAGCTTCGACGCCGTGCTCTCGACCCAGGTCCTCGAGCACGTGGCCGAGCCATCCGACGTCTTGCGCGAGCTGCACCGGGTACTGCGGCCGGGCGGGCGCGTCTACGTCACCCTGCCGCTGGCCTGGGAGCTGCACGAGGAGCCGTTCGACTTCTACCGCTACACGCGCTACGGCATCTCGCACCTCCTGCGCGCGGCGGGCTTCATCGAAATCGACGCCCGCCCGCGCAACGACTGCTTCACGACAATCGCGCAGCTGATGCGCAACGCGTTCTGGGCGATGGGGCGCGCTCCCGACGGACTCGATCACGAGCGCGACCAGGCGGGCCACACCATGCTCCAGCTCGCCGAGGTCGTCCAGGGCTTCTCCCGCCTCGACACCCGCTGGTCGCTTCCGCTCGGCTACGCGGTCAGGGCGCGCCGCCCGGACTGAGCCCACGCGACCCGCCGCGCTTGGCCACCTCAGGCCAGGCAGGCCGAGGCGTCGACCGTCTCCCACAGCTCCGGGTCAAGCGGACGGTCGAACGGGTTCGGAATCGCATACGGAAAGACCGGCACCGCGCGCTCCTCGGACTGCGCGATCAGCTCCGAGCCCCACGGCGCCAGCACGAGCCGCCCCGGCCGCAACTCGGCCAAGCCGTCGGGCGTCGGAAACAGCCCGACGTCCAGCGCGGCGTCCTCGAAGTGCGGCCCGAGCAGCCTCATCGCCTCCTCCACGCGATCGGGCTCGACGCACACGATCAGACGCCCCAGGCGGGCGCCCAACTCGGCCGCGGCCCCCGCCAGCGCGGCGGCGTCCTCGGCGCTCGCCGGTGCGAACGCGACCGCTTCCACCGGGAGCATCGGTGGGATCAGGCCGGCGGCGGAGATGAACTGCCGGTATTCCTCGAATGCCTCTGAGCCGTCCGGAAGGTGCATCAGACGACGGCCCATCGCCATGTACGCGCCCCAGCCGTCTCCGATCCGGTTGACCCCGTCCCCTTTGAGCACGACCGCGATCTCGAGATAGTGGTCGGCCATCAACCGGTCGCGCATCCCGAGCCACTCGCGAGGGAAGGCCGGATCGCGGAAGACGCGGTCGAGCGTGGCCGGGAGATCGCGCCCCTTGATCTGAGCCATCGTGCTCCGGCCGGTCTGCTCGTGAATCCGGTAGCGGACGAGCGGCTCGTGCAGCGTCGCCACGCGCACCCTAAGCGAGAGCCGCAGGAACGTCAGCCAGTCACTCGCGTAAATGGAGCGAACATCGAACCCGCCCACGCTGCGCAGCGCATCGGTTCCCACCAGCACGGCGTTGGTCGACACCTGGTTGTGCGGAGTGTTTCGCTTGAAGAACTCCGGGGCGTCGAGCACCGCGGGTGTCTGGCTGTGATTCGGCCAGATGGCGCCGGTCGGCTGTCCGGCGTCGTCGACCATCAGCGCCGGCGAGTGCGCGATGCCGGCGCCGGTCGCCTCGATCGCCTCGAGCTTGCGCGCGAGGTTTCCGGGCATCATCACGTCGTCGCAGGCGAACGGGACGAAGTACTCGGACTGCGCCGCTGCGAGGATCCGGTTCAGGCTGCCGTAGTAGCCGATGTCGCGTGTATTGACGTCGACGCGCACCCGACCGTCGCTCTCGTAGCGCCTGGCCACCTCCACCGAATCGTCGTCGGAGATGTTGTCGACGACATGCACCCGGACGTCGACGTCCTCCTGTCCCAGCACGCTCTCGATCGACTCCGGCAGCCACCGGGCTCCGTTCCGGATCGGGATCGCCACGCAGATCGTCGGCTTGGTCATGGGGCCGTGAGCTTACGACCGCACGCCCCGGACGTCGGCATAATGCCGCCCGCATGGAGAGTGCGAGCCCGATGGGCGGCCGCTCGGTGTTCGTCACCGGGGCCTACGGCCTGCTCGGCAGCTGGTTGGTCAAGTCGCTCATCGAGCAGGGGGCCCGCACGACCGTGCTCAAGCGCGATGCGGTGGTTCGCTCGGCGCTCGTGGTCGAGGGCACCGAGCGACGGGTCAACGTCGTGCACGGGGACATCTGCGACGCCGACCTGATCGAGCGCGCGGTCGGGGAGTACGAGGTCGACACGGTCTTCCACCTCGCCGCCCAGACGATTGTCGGTATCGCCAACACCGCGCCGCTGTCGACCTTCGAGACGAACATCCGCGGCACCTGGACCGTGCTCGAGGCCTGCCGGCACCTGGGCGTGCAACGCGTCGTGGTCGCCGCCTCGGACAAGGCCTACGGGATCCACGAGCGTCTGCCCTACCGGGAGGACTTCCCGCTCCGTCCGCTGTATCCGTACGACGTCTCGAAGGCGGCGACCGACATGATCGCGCGGTCGTACTGGCACACGTTCGGGCTGCCCGTGGCCGTGACCCGGTTCGCCAATCTCTTCGGCGGGGGCGATCTCAACCTGTCGCGCCTGGTCCCGGAGGCCGCCCTCGCCGCGATCGAAGGGCGCCGCCCGGTGATCCGCTCCGACGGCACGCTGGAGCGGGACTTCCTGTACGTCGAGGACGCCGTCGCGGCGTACCTCGCCATCTGTCGCCTGCTCGACGAAGGCACGGGTGCGGGCGAGGCCTTCAACGCCGGCGGCGATGAGCCCCACTCCGTGCTCGAAGTGGTCGAGATGATGTGCCGCGTCGCCGGCACCGGGGTCGAGCCCGACGTCCGCGGGACCGGTACCCCGCCCGGCGAGATCACCCGTCAATGGGTCGACTCGACCAAGCTGCGCCGGCTGTCGGGCTGGGCGCCTCAAGTTAGTCTCGAGGCAGGGCTGCGCCGGA